>JBIIYT010000151.1:0-6107 GCA_044346675.1 Rhodoferax sp.
GTAGTGAATAAGGCGCAGGGTGCGCAGTGGCTCAATGAGCGCGAGCTCGCGCCTATCGAACTCGCGAAACTGCTCGTAGCCGTCCACCAGCGCGCCTAACTGGCGGGTGCGCTGCTGGCGGTCGCCACTCAAAAGCATCCACAGGTCTTGCACTGCCGGGCCGGTGCGCGCGTCGTCCAAGTCCACGAAATGCGGGCCGGGGCCTGCACTGGCGGGCACCTCTAGCGGGGTCCACAAGATGTTGCCGGGGTGGCAGTCGCCGTGCAGGCGCAGCAGTTTGATGGAGTCGCCATCCATATCGTTTGCGCGGACATTTTTAGAGTCTTTTTGGCCTGTGGCGCTTGATAAACAAGCGTGAGCGGCTATCACATCTATAGCAGCTTCGCAGGCTTTATCCCACGCAGACTGCACGTCCAGCGGCACCTTGTCGTGCCCCAGCAGCCACTCACGCGGCTCCACGGCAAAGGTGTGCACATTCAGCGCTGGGCGGTGGGCAAAAGGCTTGGCCGCGCCCACGGTGTGGATGCGGGCCAAAAAGCGGCCTATCCATTCCAGCACGTCGGGGTCGTCCAGCTCAGGCCCACGCCCGCCACGGCGCGGGCTCACGCTAAAGGCAAAGCCGCCAAAGTGGTGTAGCGTGGCACCGCCCAGCACCATGGGGCCCACCACGGGGATTTCTGCCGCCATGAGCTCGGCCGAGAAAGCGTGCTCTTCCAAAATTTGCGCTTCGCTCCACCGCTCGGGTCGATAAAACTTGGCCACCACTGCGGGGCCGTCTTCTAGGTGCAGCTGGTAGACGCGGTTCTCGTACGAGCTTAGGGCCTGCTGGCGGCCGTCTCCATACAGCCCCACGCTGGCCAGTGCGTCCATGACGACATCGGGGGTGAGGGACTCAAAAGCATGCGTGTGCGCAGCAGTCTGTGCCGAGGCCGTTTTGATGTTTTCCACTAGGGCGCATCCACCACTTTGACCAATTGCCCCACCGGGGGCTCACCACCGCTGTAAAAGCCGTTGATCAAGCGCAACTGCTTTTCTGGGTTAGCTATGGGAGAGCTTTTTGCCAGCTCCGCAAAGCCGCCTTTGGGGTAGGGCACGGTCTTTATCACCCAGGGTTTGGCGGCGGCTTGGTCTTGGGCTGTGAGCGCGCGAAAGCTGCCTTCGGCCTCGCGCAAGGCACCTTTGGCAGCTTGCATGGCCTGGGCATTTTTGGCGTTGTACACCAGCAGGTAGTTGGTGTCTTTGGGGCCGGTAACCACGGTGGCTTCTATGGAAAGCGACTGGCCTTGCGCATTTCTGCGCACGCCCACAAAACGGGTGGCTTGCAGAGCATTCAAGGTGGTGGGTTCAGAGCGCACTTGGGTGGGCTTAAACACATTGCGAAAGATGTCTGCGTGCGTGCTGCCTGCCTTGGGCGGCGCCACCATTACCACCAAGGCGGCATCGCGCGCGGTGTTGATCAGGGTGAGCCTATCCGCATCGTTTTGCACCTGCCAGCCCACGGGCGCTGTCAGCGCAAAGCCGAGTGGCACGTGGTAAAAATTGCGGCCCCGCACAAAGCCTTGCTCCACGCCATCGCCAAAGGGCACGCCTTGCAGCACTTTGAGGTAGCGAGCACGCCCTTCGTCGCCGTAGTTGCCTTTGTTGTATTGGTTGGCCAGCTGCGTGATCATCTGCAGGCGTTGGTCGTTACTTGGATGGGAGGCGAGCCAGTCACCCCTGCTGGGCGCGGGGCGGCCCTCGGCTTGGGCTTGGTCGGCGGCAAAGCGCTCTTGGTCTTTGAGCACGTTGATGACGTTAATCATGTTGCGTGGGTCATAGCGCACGCGGGATAAATACTCCGCCCCCAACCCATCGGCCTGCAGCTCTTGCTCGCGCCCATAAGAGGCGATGAACCCTGCAGCCACTGTTTGCGACAAGTCGCCAGCCAAGCGCCCAGCACCGGTCACGCCCTGACTTTCGGCCAGCACACCCAAAATAGTGGCGGCAAACACGCCAAGACCCGCATCTTGCTGCTTGGTGGCGCGCTGGGCGCCGTGGCGCGCGGTGACGTGGCCTATCTCGTGGCCAATCACCCCGGCCAAATCAGCTTCGTCCCCCATGTAGGCCATGATGCCGCGGGTGACATACACATAACCGCCGGGCAGGGCAAAGGCGTTGATCTCGGGGCTATCGAGCACGGTGAAGTGCCACTGCAGCTCTTTGCGGTGCGACTGCGCGGCCAGGCGTTGGCCCAAGTCGTTCACATAGGCTTGTACCGCAGGGTTTTTGTAAGGCTGGTATTCCTTCAACACCTCGGCGTGCTCTTTTTTACCCAGCGCAATTTCCGCGCCTTCATCCAGCACACTGCGCTCGGCCTGGCCAGTGACCGGGTTAATCACGGTGCTGCCGCAGCCCGCCAACAAAGTGGTGACAAGGGCGGCTGCAAGTGCAGTAGAAAACAAAGTGCGACGCATGAACTCTCCAATAGGCGCGAATACTTCGCGCAGCGCTCTCATTCTAGAGACAAAGCTCTCCCACGATAATCAGGGCATGACCACATCCCCCCACCGCTTCTCCACCCTGCCCCTGAACCCTGCCGCCCTAGCCAACCTAGAGCAACTGGGCTACTTGGAGATGACCCCCATACAAGCCGCCAGCCTGCCCGTGGCACTGGCGGGCAAAGATCTCATAGCCCAAGCCCAAACTGGCAGCGGCAAAACCGCCGCCTTTGCCCTAAGCCTACTCACCAACCTGAATGCGCGCCGCTTTGCCGTGCAAGCGCTGGTGCTGTGCCCCACCCGCGAGCTGGCAGACCAAGTCACCACCGAAATACGCCGCTTGGCGCGGGCGGAGGAAAACATCAAGGTTGTCACCCTGTGCGGTGGCATAGCGCTGCGCGGCCAGCGCGCATCGCTGGAGCACGGCGCGCACATTGTGGTGGGCACCCCGGGGCGGGTGATGGACCACCTAGAGCGCGGCTACTTGGCGCTGGACGCCCTCAACACCCTGGTACTGGACGAAGCCGACCGCATGCTAGACATGGGCTTCTTCGACGACATTGCCACCGTCACCAAACAGTGCCCGCCCACGCGCCAAACGCTGCTGTTCTCGGCCACCTACCCCGAGGGCATTGAAAAACTGGCCAAGCAGTTCATGCGCGAGCCGGTGCAAATCAAAGTAGAAGCCAAGCAGGCCGAGAGCCTGATTGAGCAGCGCTTTTATGAGGTCACCCGCGCCAACCGATTGGAAGCGGTGGCCATGCTGCTCAACCACTTTCGCCCCATCAGCACCTTGGCGTTTTGCAACACCAAGCAGCAGTGCAAAGACCTGGTGGTGTATTTGCAGGAGCAAGGTTTCAGCGCACTGGCCCTGTATGGCGAGCTAGAACAGCGCGAGCGCGACCAAGTGCTGGCGCAGTTTGCCAACCGCAGTTGCTCAGTACTGGTGGCGACCGATGTGGCGTCACGCGGGCTAGACATTACGCAGCTAGAAGCGGTGATCAACGTAGACATCACCCCCGACCCCGAGGTGCATGTGCACCGCATAGGGCGCACCGGGCGCGCGGGTGAGTCTGGCTTGGCGCTGAGCCTGGCTAGCATGCATGAGATGGGATTTGTGGGCAAGATTGAGCAATACCAAAACCAGCCCTCCACCTGGCACAAGCTCGATGCACTAGCCCCCACGGGCGACGAGAAAAAACTAGGCCCCCTGCTACCTCCCATGGTGACCTTGCAGATACTGGGCGGGCGCAAAGAGAAAGTGCGCGCGGGAGATGTGCTGGGTGCACTCACCGGCACAGACGGCGGTGTGGCATTTACACGCGAGCAAATCGGCAAAATTCAGGTCACCGAGTTTTGCACTTTTGTTGCGGTGCTGCGCAATGTGGCTGCCGCTGCGTGCGCCAAGTTGAACGCGGGCAAGGTCAAGGGCAAAAGCGTGAAGGTGAGGATGCTCTAGTTTTGGGGGCCGGTGTAAGGCAAATTCCTACACCCGTTCCATCCGTCTTCTGACTCCACTTTTTGGCCTTCGTGGTTAAAGTTGTTTCAAGCGCCAAAGCTTTTTGGCACAACAGACCACCACCGGAGAACCACCATGAAGACCTCTACCCTTGAACTCAATCCCTTCAGCCTGATGATGGAGCCAGAGCTGGTATTGCAAACCATGGAACGCTCCCAACAACTGCGCGGCCTGCGCCGCCACAAAATGCGCCCGCTGGACAAACCCCTCATCCCTCTCACCAAAGAAGCCATGGCCACACGCGCTGCGTTTGACGCGGCTATTGATGCTGAAGAGATGGACGACTTTATGGATGGGCCTTTGCTGAACTAAGCCGCTCTCTGGTATTGCTGCGCGGCCGGGCACGCCGCACAGCAGCCAACTCAGTTGTAGAGATGCCAACTGTGCAAAAGGGTAGACTGCGGGCAAGTTCTTACCCTCTCTCAGCACCATGCCCCCAAACTCTACGCCCACCAACCTCCCCACCCATTCAAGCGCCACTGGCTACGCGGGCGATATCAGCCCGTCGATGGCCTACGCTTGGTGGCAGACAGGCGACGCCGTGCTGGTAGACGTGCGCACCGATGCCGAACGCGAGTGGGTAGGCCAAGTGCCTGGCGCAGTGGCCGTGCCGTGGAAGCAGTGGCCCGGCATGGTGTTGAACGCCAACTTTGATGCCGCGCTGCAAGCCGCCGTACCGCAGGGTAAAAAAGTGCTGCTGCTGTGCCGCAGTGGGGTGCGTTCTATTGCCGCCGCCAAGCGCGCTACCGAGCTCGGGCTGGAGGCCTACAACATTCTGGAAGGTTTTGAAGGCGACGCCGACGAGCATGCACAACGCGGCCACCGGGGTGGCTGGCGCATGCGCGGTCTGCCATGGTGCCAGGGCTAAAACAGAAACAAAACCAATAAGGCCCCGCATGACTTTTTTGGCCCTCGACATTGGCAACACCCGGCTCAAGTGGGCGCACTACGCCGCGCCGCGTCCGGGGGCACAGCTCTTGGCCGAGGGGGCTGAGTTTTTGGAAAATATTGATAAGCTGGCTGAAGGGGCTTGGAGCAAGCTAGGTACACCCACCCACGTGCTGGGCTGCGTGGTGGCGGGCGACGCGGTGAAGCGCCGGGTGGAAGACCAAATGGAGCTGTGGGATGTGACGCCCCAATGGGTGGTGTCCAGCGAAACCGAGGCTGGCGTGCACAACGGCTACGACCACCCCACCCGCTTGGGCGCAGACCGCTGGGTGGCCATGATTGGTGCTTACCACCGCATGCTGGGGCAAGGCGCACCACGGCCCATGGTGGTGGTGATGGTGGGCACTGCGGTCACGGTAGAAGCCATTGACGCCAGTGGCAAATTTTTAGGCGGGCATATCTTGCCCGGCCACGGCATCATGCTGCGCGCGCTGGAGTCTGGCACGGCCGGCCTGCATGTACCCACGGGCGAAGTCAAACAATTTCCCACCAACACTAGCGACGCACTCACCAGCGGCGGCACCTACGCCATTGCCGGTGCTGTGCAGTGCATGGTGCAGCATGTGCGCGCGCACTGCGGGGCCGAGCCCAAGTGCATCATGACCGGGGGCGCAGGGTGGAAGATGGCACCCAGTATGTCGGTGCCCTTTGAGCTGGTAGACAGTCTGATATTTGACGGCTTGTTAGAGATGGCGCAGGAGCGGTTCAGCGCCTAGCCCGCATCATCAAGCGCCTGCGCGCGGTGCCAGCCACGCCTGCACCAAACGCACCCAATAAGTAGCACCCAAAGGCAGCAATTCATCATTGAAGTCATAGCTGGGGTTGTGCAACATGCACGGGCCGCCGCCGTGCCCCACGCTGCGGTGGTCGCCATCGCCGTTGCCAATAAAGCAGTAGCAGCCGGGCTTGGCTTGGAGCATGAAAGAAAAATCTTCTGCCCCCATGGTGGGCTCTTGCGGCAGTACTTGGGCTTTGCCCACGATGCTTTGCATCACTCCGCGCGCAAACTCTGCCTCGGGGCCTGAGTTGATGGTGGGCGGATACTTGGGCACAAAATCAAACTCGCACGTCATGCCAAAGGCGGCTGCGGTGTGGGTGGCCATGTCGCGCATGCGCTGCTCAATCATGTCAAGCACTTCAATGCTAAAGGTGCGCACCGTGCC
>JBIIYT010000152.1:0-6066 GCA_044346675.1 Rhodoferax sp.
CCTCTTGGTTGCTAATAGCCCGGCGCAGGCGCACGTTGGCACTTTGCAGCGAGCTGACAATGCCCGCCGCCACGCACTCTTGCGCGCCGTCTAGCAGGGGCAGGGCGCTCAAGTTGATCTCTGCGTCCACGCCACTCGGGCGCGTCATCTCTACCAAGTGGCCCAAGAGGCCAAAGCCGGTTACATCGGTACACGCCGTAGCGCCAAATTTGCGCAGGCATTGCGCGCCTTGTTGACTAGACTGCAGCATGCTTTGCAGCGCCGCGTCTATCCAGCGGCCCTTGGCGGCCAGGCGCGCATGCGCGGCAAACAGGGTGCCTGTGCCCAGGGGTTTGGTGAGTATCAGCACATCGCCTGCGCGCATGCCGCTCTTGCGCAAAACCTTTGCAGCGTCATCGCCTGCGGGGTCATCTATCAATCCGTTAATGGCAAAGCCCAGCGCCAGCTCAGCGCCCTCGCCCGTGTGGCCACCTACCAGCGCGCAGTTGGCAGCGTTCAACACTTCCACAGCGCCGGTCATCATTTGAAATAGCAGGTCTTGCACCTTGCTCTCTAGCCCCGGGGGCACGGTGGCTATTGCCGTGGCGCTCTGGGCCTGCGCGCCCATGGCCCATATGTCGCCTAGCGCGTGGTTGGCGGCCACTTTGCCAAAGAGGTAGGGGTCGTCAATGAATGCGCGGAAGAAATCTACCGAGTGCACCATGGCCTTGCCCTGCGGCACGCGCACCACGGCCGCGTCGTCGGGGTCGCCCAGCCCAATGAGCACATCGTCACGCTGCACCGGGTGCAACTGGCCAAGCGCTTGTGAGAGCACCGTAGCCCCGACCTTGGCCCCACAGCCACCGCAGCGCATGGCTAGGGCTGAGATGGCTTGCAGAGACTCTTCGCCGGTGAGCTGCACACCGCCGCCCGGCAATGCAGCCGATGTTGACGCAGTGCCCGCGCCGGGCTGCATGAATGCCAGGTCTTGAAACTTGCGCATAAAGCGCTGGTCTATCCAGTCTTTCCAGCGCCACACCTGCGCACCCACCCAGCCCGGCCCACCCAAGCCCAACCAGCCGCGTGATGCCACGGCCACTTTGTCGCCCGTGCTGATCAACGCCAGCCAGCGGCGCTGTGGGTGGTAGGGTTTAAGGGGCAGGCCCTGCACGCTGCGGCGCAAGTTCTCGGTGAGTGGTGGGCCTTGGCGCACGGCAAACACACCGGCCTTTTCAAGAGAGTAGTTGTCCATGCTGGCAATGTCGCCCGCGGCAAATATGGCGGGGTCGGTTACGGTTTGCAGGCAGTCGTTCACGCGCAGGCAGCCGTCTGCATCCAAGTCTAAGCCAGTGTCTTGCAGCCACTGCGCGCCGCCCGCGCGGGTGACCCACACAATCTCATCCGCATCTACCACCTGGCCCGCTGCGGTGAGCAGCCGCCCGGGCTGCACCTGCGTTACCGCGGCATTGCGGTGCACCTGCACTTGGCGCGCTGCCAGCACCTTGTCAAAGCGGCGGCGCACGCCAGCGCTGTGCGTGGGCAATATGGTGGCGCTGCTGGTGAACAGGTGAAAGGTCAGCTCGTCAGGGTTGCGGCCCATGCTTTGCAGCACATTGCGCAAGCGGTACTGCATGGCCAGCAGCAGCTCCACCCCACCAGCCCCCGCGCCCACCACGGCCACGGTGGTCTTGCCCGCGTGGCTTTGCACGCGCAGCAAGAGCGCAAGCCAGCGTTCGTTAAACCGGGTAATGGGCTTTACCGCTACCGCGTTTTGCGCCGCACCGGGCACGCCACCTAGCTGCGGCGTAGAGCCAATGTTGATAGACAACACGTCATAAGGCACGGGCGGGCGGTTGCGGCACAGCACGGTGCGCTGCGCGCGGTCTAGCCCCACCACCTCGTCACGGTACAGGCGGGCTCCGGCAAACACAGCCAAGCGGCTCAGGTCAATGTGCACCGCGTCATAGTCGTAGTGGCCCGCCACATAGCCCGGCAGCATGCCGGAGTAGGGTGTGTGCACGTCGGTGCAAATGAGCGTGAGGCGCACGCCGGGTATGGGCCGCATGCCAAAGCTCTTGAGCACGCCCACATGGCTGTGGCCGCCGCCGACTAGCACGATGTCGCGCAGGGTGGGGCTGGATTGGTGTGTGGAAGGCATTGTTGGATGGTAAAAGTCAGGCCGCCATAAACCCCGGCAACTTAGAAGCCTTCACATCAAAAGTCGCCGTCGCTCTGCATCCAAGCCGCCGGTTCTTGGCGCCGATAAGACAATCCGCAAAATCGGCAGTCGACTCTTTCCAGACAAACAGCGCCTCTTCAATGGCCGCCTCATCTTCGAATTGAACGTCGCTCGCATCCAGTAGGCCTGAGATGGCTTGAATGATCAGCTGCTTGGGCAGGCTGTAGCGGCTGCGCAAAACCCATTCAGTTTCCAAGAGCACCAGTTGGTTAACCAGCACGCCGCGCCCTGCGGCAACTTCACGCTTGATCAGTTTGCGCGCTTTCTCAAACTGCGCTTCGTCGTCTCGCACCAAAAAGCGGACGAGGACATTGGTATCAATCCCCAGCATGAGCGTCACAACTATTAGCGCAACTGTTAACGCGAGAGCTGCTCAATCGGCACAGGCTTGCGCCCCTTCTGGTGCAACACGCCCGCCAATTCCGTAACGCTCTTGGACTTCACTCGCATGACGACGGTGGAGTCGGGCATCAAGGTGAACGTCATTCGGTCTCCGGTCTTCATGGAGAGGCTGTCCCGAATATCTTTGGGGATAGTAGTTTGCCCCTTGCTGGTGAGTGTTGCATCGTTTGACATTTCAAGCCCCTTGTTTCCTTACGAAATTAATTATAGTAAGGATGCGGTACATTGCAATAGGGGTCTGCTATTTGCAGTCGTTCAGTTAAAGTCCTAGAACCTCAAGGATTCATCGGTGCTAAAAACAAGGAAAACAATATGCTGCTAACAGACATAGCCGTCGAGCACACGCTGGTGTCCAAAAAGAATGGGGTGCGTCAGAGCTTCTTGCTGCATCCGTTTACCAATACGCAGCGCGATACGCTTGGCAAATTCGAGATCGTGCGCGACATCCGCGAGCCAGGCTTCAAGGAAGTTAAACGCTCAGCCTTCGTCACCTTGCAACAATTGGCGGAGTTGTATGCCAAAGGCGTACTCGAATACGGGTTTTCCGTTCGCATGTGTCCGGGGCAGGGCACCTACCCCACTGCGAACCCCGTAAAGAAGATACTGCCCACCAGCATCAGGCCGGGCTCACCGTTCGAGCAAGCTGTTAAGAAGGTGGATGTTTCAATACCCGCCACGCGCGAATTGAGAACCGCTTTGCTTCGCACCCATGTCAAACTGTAGTCAACCCCATGCTGAGCTCATCGCCACTTTCAAGCGGGCGCAGGCAGATGCTGCGCACAAGTTCGGATTGATCAAAGCGGCTGCGAAAAAGGGACCCAAGGCAATCCAAACGGCCACCGAGACCGCTGCAAAGGCAGCCAAACGCAGAGACTCGTATGCAAAGAAGCTGGATGCCCTGGGGGTGAGCCTCAAGGATTGAGCGCGGCCTAAGCTACTGACCAACTCCAGTCATTGGCGACTACTCTTCCAGACATCGTTAGGGGTAAGAATCCAAGACATACCCTCATCAATGACTTTTTTCATCAAGCATTCAGCTTGCGCGAGCCTCAAGCGCGCGACCTCAAACAGTTGGGAGAACACGTGAGCGACGAGCCGTTAGGCACTACTTGGAATCGAACTTAGCCCTGTATGTGTGAAAAAATCTCAGCATGGACCTGTTGACTAGCTGCAATCAGAAGTCTTAGGTTGACGATAAGCGTGGTGCTGCACCTTTCGCGGTTCTGATTCAGCCATGCGTTCAATTGCATTTTTATGTCTTCAGGTTTCGCTAATGCTAACTCTATGTCGTCATGAAGATCGACAAAACCAACTTCAGCCACTTTGATTGTTGGTTGAACTATCTCCTCGTTCCGTGCGAGTAGGGTGACGCCGAAAAACTCTGGTTTTCCACCGCGCGCCAGATCGCGCCCCATTCCCAAGACTATGGTTTTTGCAATGTCTCTTGATGAAAAACCGCACTCCTCCATCAATTCACGTTCGAGGCCAGTTTTGATTAGTGTGGAAAAATTAGCCGCAGCTACTTGTTGATCTCGCCAGTCAAACGAGCCCGAACCTGAAGGGACGAGTAGGCCTGGCGAGATGACATTTAGGCGGCCCTGCTTGCTCAGAAGCATTTTGCCGCTCGGTGTAATGGCTAGAGTTCCTCCGCCCATGTGATTGGATAGTTCGCTGCTTTCTAAGTCAATCACTACACCATTGTTTTTTCGTCGCACGAAATTAAACAGGTCATTGCCGATCCTCGTGGGAGCGTCGCGCCCAATTATTTCGAAGCGGGTTAGTTCGTTTGAACAAACGCCTAGGTAGTAACTTGTCTTTTGGATTTCAACAGGGCTGGTGTTACTCGGCTGGATCAGCTTTGCCGGGTCAACACATAACCGGATCTTGCTTTCGTTATGAAGCAATCCACCTTTGGCGCGCGTATGGATAAGTGCAGTCTGACGGTAATCTAGCAATGCTTGTGGCAATTTGTAACTGTTGGCTCGGCTCCGAAGTTCTCTTTTTGACAGGATTGATTCCGAATTTTGGAGTTCCAAATTGACTTTGGAGCTGATTAGGAAGCCATTTAGTACCTCCCAGTCAGTAGTGGCTGAAACGCAAAGTGTTCGTCCTCGCCACGATGGTTCCAGTCGGCGGCAACCTTCTGGTGGGGTGATGGCCGTGTCACTGGGAAGCATTTCCCCCGACTCTGGGCGAGCTGTTTCGAGAAGGAAATATCGTTCGCGTTCAATGGGGCGCAGCCAAGCTCCAGTAATGTCTTTGATAAAACCGTAAACAGCGTAAAGGGCTGCGGGCCACCCCACGATGGATAGCGGAACCTGCCATGGTTCCTTGTAGTACCCAATTCCAAGTGAGGCCAGCACTATGAAGGGTGCAACCAAGATACCCCATTGGCGCAGAAAAATAACTTCCTGTATACGCCCAATGAGAAACATTGAGTATTGGGGTTCATGTGCTGCCCGTGCTGTGATAAGCAGGAAATAGAGAAGAACCAGCAGCGCAAGCACAAACGAAAGTGAAAATCGGTCTTTTGCTATCTCTAGCAGTGGTGCTGAATGATGGACCCAGAGCCAGGTGCATATGGTGATGATTCCGATTAGAACGGCAGCCACTGCGGTGAGGCCAAACAAACGACCTCGAAGTTCATATGAAGGGAGCATGAAGATTTATTTCACTCGTTTTTTATTGATGAAGGGTAGACCACCCGCATGCCAAAAATCTATATACCTCTTGTCTAACATCGTAGCGTGAACTTTTGTCTGAGTTTGAAAATGCTGGAAAACTTCCCGCAATGCTTATCGTAAGAGTTTCTGGCCCTACCGAGCCGGAGGCCGGTATAACGAGACTTTCGGCGCGCAGGGCTCACTGTGCGGCCACACCCAGACGTTTGTTTGGCACCTTAAAGATCTCCAACGCTTTCGGGTCTAATCTACCCCTCTCACTTTTGCATTCCCGTTTCCCATATCCCTAGGAGTCCTCATGTTCGGTTTTTCTTCTTCACGCACCCTGCGCACTTTGCTGGCCTGCGCACTGGTTGCCGCTGGCGCTGCAGCCCACGCCCAAGCGGTGTTCAAAGTCACCGCCATCCCCGATGAGTCGCCCACCGAGCTGGCCCGCAAGGCCGCGCCGCTGGTGAAGTACCTGGAAAAGACATTGGGCATGAAGGTTGAGTTCACCCCCGTGACCGACTACGCCGCTGCGGTAGAGGCCTTGGCCAACAAGCAGGTCGACCTGGCTTGGTACGGCGGCTTTACCTTTGTGCAGGCCAGCGTGCGCTCGGGTGGCAAGGTGATACCGCTGGTGCAGCGTGAAGAAGACGAGAAGTTTCGCTCGGTGTTTATCACCAGCGAGCCCGCCATCAAAACCTTGGCCGACCTGAAGGGCAAGACCGTGAGCTTTGGCTCGCAGTCCAGCACCTCGGGCCACCTGATGCCGCGCAGCTTTTT
>JBIIYT010000451.1:0-6044 GCA_044346675.1 Rhodoferax sp.
GGCCCAACCGCGTTGGCCCACTGGGTTTGTTGCAACCTATCGCCGATGCCTTAAAGCTGCTGACCAAAGAGATATTGGTACCTACCGCGGCTAACAAGGGTTTATTTTTTGTTGGCCCCATATTGACCATCATGCCCGCCATGGCTGCATGGGCGGTGATTCCTTTTGGCCCTGACGTGGCGCTGGCAAATATCAACGTGGGCCTGTTGTTCGTCATGGCTATTACCTCTATGGAAGTTTATGGCGTGGTGATTGCGGGTTGGGCCTCCAACTCCAAATACGCATTTTTGGGTGCACTGCGCGCATCGGCTCAAATGGTGAGCTATGAAATTGCCATGGGCTTTTGTTTGGTGATTGTGCTCATGGTGTCTGCCAGCATGAACCTCACCGACATTGTGATGGGGCAGGGCAAGGGCTATTTTGCGCAAGCTGGCATGGGTTTCTTGTCGTGGAACTGGTTGCCGCTGTTGCCCATCTTTGTGGTCTACGTGATATCGGGTATGGCTGAGACCAACCGTCACCCGTTTGACGTGGTAGAGGGCGAAGCCGAGATTGTTGCTGGCCACATGGTGGAGTACTCCGGCATGTCTTACGCCATGTTCTATTTGGCCGAGTACGCCAATATGTGGCTCATTTCCATCTTGGCAGCCATTATGTTTCTGGGGGGCTGGTTGGCACCGTTCGACCACGCGTTGGTGAACTGGGTTCCCGGCTGGATATGGTTAGGCTTGAAGACCTGCGCGGTAGTGAGTTTGTTCATATGGGTGCGAGCCACTTTCCCACGGTTTCGTTATGACCAGATCATGCGTTTGGGTTGGAAAGTGTTTATCCCGGTTACGCTGGTGTGGCTGCTGGTGATTGGTGTTTGGATGCAAACCCCTTTCAATATCTGGAAGTAGGAGTTCCCACCATGCCTTCAAACACTGTTGTTCGTATGCCCTCTGCTTTTTCTATCAAAGATTTTTTGTACAGCTTTTTGCTGGTGGAGTTGTTCAAGGGAATGGCTCTGACGGGGCGTTACCTGTTTCGCCGCAAGGTGACAGTGCAGTTCCCTGAAGAAAAAACGCCGCTGTCGCCGCGTTTTCGGGGTCTGCACGCGTTGCGCCGTTATGAAAATGGTGAAGAGCGTTGCATCGCCTGTAAATTGTGCGAGGCGGTGTGCCCCGCTATGGCCATTACCATCGAGTCGGATGTGCGCGCCGACGGTTCACGTCGCACCACGCGCTACGACATTGACCTCACCAAGTGCATTTTTTGCGGCTTTTGCGAAGAAAGCTGCCCTGTGGATTCCATTGTGGAAACCCATATTTTGGAATACCACGGTGAAAAGCGTGGCGATTTGTACTTTACCAAAGACATGCTCCTTGCTGTGGGTGACCGCTTTGAAAACGACATTGCTGCGGCCCGAGCGGCCGATGCCAAGTACCGCTGATGGTTGCCAAGAAAGAGTTTGAATCATGAGCGTCACAACTGTTCTTTTTTATGTGTTCTCGGCAGTGCTGCTTTTGGCGGCGTTTCGCGTGATCACTGCCCGCAACCCGGTGCATGCCGCATTGTTTTTGGTGCTGACCTTCTTTCAAGCGGCCATGATCTGGATGCTGCTTAAAGCAGAGTTCTTGTCCGTCATTTTGGTCTTGGTATACGTGGGCGCGGTGATGGTGCTTTTCCTCTTTGTCGTCATGATGATGGACGTCAACATAGAGAACTTGCGCCGCGGCTTTTGGAAACACTTTCCCTTGGCGGCAGCGGTTGGGGTGCTTATTGCACTCGAGATGGCGGCTGTGCTCATGGGCGGGTTTGATCGTGGGGCCCCGCCGGTTGCCGCCAATGCCCCAGAGCTTCCCAATACGGTGGCGCTGGGCAAGTTGCTTTTCACACAATATATCTACGCGCTGGAAGTTGCGGCGGCGATTCTGTTGGTTGCAATGATTGCAGCCATTGCCTTGACTTTGCGTGCGCGCAAAGACAGTAAATACGTAAGCCCAGGAGAGCAGGTGCGGGTGAAGTCGCGTGACCGCATGACTGTTCTCAAAATGGATGCAACCCAGGCCGCACCGCAGCTAGATGCTGCTGCGACTCAGCCGGAGCCCAAAGTATGACCTTGACACTTGGACACTTTCTATCCTTGGGCGCTATTTTGTTTGCCCTTTCCGTGATCGGCATTTTCTTAAACCGTCGAAACCTTATTGTTCTGTTGATGGCCATTGAGCTGATGTTGCTCGCGGTGAATACCAATTTTGTGGCTTTCTCCCACTATTTGAATGACATGCATGGGCAGATTTTTGTCTTCTTCATTCTGACTGTGGCCGCGGCTGAGGCGGCCATTGGCCTGGCAATTTTGGTGCTACTGTTTAGAAATAAGTCCAGCATCAGTGTGGACGAACTCAATACGCTCAAGGGATAGATATGTCGAGTCAAGCCCTTTCTGCTTCTATGTTGTTGGCTGTGCCGCTGGCGCCTTTGGTGGGTGCTGTGTTGGCCGGGGTGTTGGGCACCCAGTTCGGTGGAAACATCATTGGTCGGCGCGTGTCCCATTCGCTCACTATCTTGGGTGTATTGGTGGCATTTGTGATCTCCGCCATGACGCTGCAATCTGTGATTCAAGATGGCGCGCGTTTTAACGAGACCCTATATACGTGGATGGTGGTGGGCGGCCTCAAGATGGAGATCGGCTTTTTGGTCGATGGTCTGTCCGCCATGATGATGTGCGTGGTCACTTTTGTGTCGCTCATGGTGCATATCTACACCATTGGATACATGAAAGAGGACGAAGGCTATAACCGCTTCTTTGCCTACATCTCTTTGTTCACTTTCGCCATGTTGATGCTGGTAATGAGCAACAACATGCTGCAGTTGTTTTTTGGCTGGGAGGCTGTGGGCTTGGTGTCCTACTTGTTGATCGGTTTCTGGTACAACAAACCGACCGCTATTTTTGCCAACATGAAGGCATTTTTGGTGAATCGCGTGGGTGACTTTGGGTTCATCTTGGGCATTGGTTTGATTGCAGCTTTCGCAGGCACGCTGAACTACACGGAAGCCTTTGCCAAAGCCGACACCTTGGCCCAGTTGACTTTGCCCGGCACCAGTTGGATGCTGGTCACCGTTATTTGCATTTGCCTCTTTATTGGTGCTATGGGCAAGTCGGCCCAGTTTCCGCTGCACGTGTGGTTGCCCGACTCGATGGAAGGCCCCACGCCCATTTCGGCACTGATTCATGCGGCAACCATGGTCACCGCAGGTATCTTTATGGTGGCGCGTATGTCGCCCTTGTTTGAGCTCAGCGACACCGCCCTGAGTTTCATCATCGTGATTGGTGCCATTACTGCTTTGTTCATGGGCTTTCTTGGCATCATCCAAAACGACATCAAACGGGTGGTAGCCTATTCCACCCTCTCTCAGCTGGGTTACATGACGGTAGCCTTGGGGGCCTCGGCATACTCGGTGGCGGTATTTCATTTGATGACACACGCTTTCTTTAAGGCTTTGTTATTCCTTGGCGCGGGCTCGGTCATCATGGGCCTGCACCACAACCAAGACATTCGCTGGATGGGGGGTGTGCGCAAGTACATGAAGACCACCCATTGGACCTTCTTGCTTGGCTCCTTGGCGCTGATTGGCACACCCTTGTTTTCGGGCTTCTACTCCAAGGACAGCATCATCGAGGCCGTGGCCGAGAGTCATTTGCCGGGTGCTCAGTTTGCCTACTTAGCCGTTCTGGCTGGGGTGTTTGTGACTGCGTTTTATTCTTTCAGACTGTACTTTTTGGTCTTCCACGGCAAAGAGCGCTACGACCAAAATCCTGATGCCCACCACGATGCTCACCACGACGCACATGACGACCATGGGCATGCGCACCATGATGCTTCGCATCAACCGCACGAATCCCCCTGGGTGGTGACCTTGCCGCTGGTGCTGCTTGCCATTCCTTCGGTGTTCATTGGCTACTTCACCATCAAACCTATGCTCTTTGGAGACTTTTTCAAAGATGCCATTTTTGTTGACGCACAAAAGCATGGTGCTATGGCTGGCTTGCAAGAGATGTTTCACGGTGCCGGTGCGATGGCAGTGCATGGTTTGAGCACTGCACCGTTTTGGTTGGCGTTAGCGGGCGTCGTTTTGGCCTACTACATGTATATGGTGAACCCTGCGCTGCCTGCCGCTATCAAGCGCATTTTTATGCCGGTGTTTACCTTGCTGGAGAATAAGTACTACCTTGATTGGTTCAATGAAAACGTTTTGGCCCGTGGTGCGCGAGCGCTGGGTACAAGCCTTTGGAAGGTCGGGGACCAGCAAATCATTGATGGAGCCGTGGTCAACGGTTCTTGGAGACTGGTCGCTGTGGTTTCTGCTGCGGTACGCAAGTTACAAACTGGCTACCTTTACCACTATGCGCTTGCCATGATCATGGGCATTGTTGTGCTCATGACCTATTTTGTGACGTGGCCGATGATTGCCGCTAAGTGGCCCGTGCTCACCACCTGGCTTGGCTAATAAGGAGAAAAATAAATGGGATTGTTGAGCCTTGCCATTTGGACGCCTATCGCGTTTGGCGCAGTGTTGTTGGCCTTGGGCCGGGATGAGCACGCCCGCGTCGTGCGCTGGGTAGCCCTGATAGGCGCCTTGATCAGCTTTTTGATTACCTTGCCTTTGTATGCCCAGTTTGACACCAGCTCTGCGGCCATGCAGTTTGTAGAAAAAACGCCTTGGATTGCACGTTTCAACGTCAACTACCACTTGGGGCTAGACGGCATTTCGTTCTGGTTTGTATTGCTCACTGCGTTCATTAACGTCATTGTGGTGATCGCCAGCTGGGAAGCGATTACGAGCCGTGTCAACCAGTACATGGGCGCGTTTTTGATTCTGAGCGGCTTGATGATTGGTGTGTTTTGCGCGCTCGATGGCATGCTGTTTTATGTATTTTTTGAGGCCACATTGATCCCGATGTATCTCATCATCGGTATCTGGGGTGGCCCCAATAAAATTTATGCGGCCTTCAAGTTTTTCCTCTACACCTTGATGGGTTCGCTGCTGATGCTGGTGGCCTTGATCTATTTGTACATTCATTCCAAACCAGCTCCCGATATGGTTGGCAGCTTTGACATATCGTATTGGCACACCATGCCCTTGGGTGGTCTGGAGCAGACGCTTTTGTTCTTTGCTTTTTTTGCCGCCTTCTCGGTGAAGGTGCCCATGTGGCCTGTGCACACGTGGTTGCCCGATGTGCACGTGGAGGCGCCCACCGGCGGCTCTGCAGTGCTGGCTGCCATCATGCTGAAGTTGGGGGCCTATGGTTTCCTGCGCTTCTCTATGCCTATCGCGCCTGATGCGGCGCATGAGTGGGCGTGGTTGATGGTGACACTCTCCCTCATTGCGGTGGTGTACGTGGGGCTGGTAGCCATGGTGCAGCAGGACATGAAGAAGCTGGTGGCCTACTCTTCAGTTGCCCACATGGGGTTTGTCACTCTGGGCTTCTTCATTTTTAGTGACCTAGGTGTATCTGGTGGCTTGGTACAAATGATTGCCCACGGCTTCGTATCGGCAGCCATGTTCTTGTCCATTGGCGTGCTGTATGACCGCGTACATTCGCGGGAAATTGCAAGTTATGGTGGTGTTGTTAACACCATGCCAAAGTTTGCTGCGTTTGCATTGTTGTTCGCTATGGCCAACTGCGGCTTGCCCGGCACCGCTGGCTTCGTGGGTGAATGGATGGTCATTCTCGGTGCTGTGAAGTTTAACTTTTGGGTAGGTTTTGCCGCAGCGAGTGCTTTGATATTTGGCGCTGCCTACACCCTGTGGATGTACAAGCGGGTGTATTTAGGGCCTGTTGTGAACGAAGATGTGAAGGCGCTCAAAGACATCAACGCGCGTGAATTCCTCGTCATGGCGCTTTTGGCCGCAGCAACGCTGTATATGGGGATCTACCCCAAACCGTTTACCGACGTGATGGATGTGTCGGTTGCGCAACTGCTCCAGCATGTTGCCGTTTCCAAACTGAACTTGCCACACTGAATTGAGAGACCGAAGATGATTGACAAAATCAGTTG
>JBIIYT010000153.1:0-6016 GCA_044346675.1 Rhodoferax sp.
CAGTGGCCCAAGCAGCATCCATTTCAGACACACGTTTTTCCATTCGGCACGAGGGATTTTCGCATTTGGGCGAATTACCCAGGGGCAGTGTGGCGGGCGTGTTGATGGATCTGGGCGTGAGCTCGCCCCAGATTGATAACCCCATGCGCGGATTTAGCTTTCGTTTTGAAGGCCCCTTGGATATGCGCATGGACACCACACGCGGGGAGAGCGTGGCCCAGTGGCTGGAGACAGCCGAGGTAAATCAAATCGCGGAGGTGATACGTGACTATGGTGAAGAACGGTTTGCTGGCTCCATTGCAAAGGCGATTGTTGCTCGCCGACAGGAACGGGGCCCAATTTCAACCACCACCGAGCTGGCCCAGCTCGTGGCTGACACGGTCAAAACCCGCGAGCCGGGCCAGAACCCTGCAACGCGCACATTTCAGGCTTTTCGGATTTTCATCAACGCCGAGCTTGAAGAGCTGCAACAGGCGCTAGAGGCCAGTCTGGACGTGTTGCAAGCAGGGGGCCGTTTGGTGGTGATTAGTTTCCATTCTTTGGAAGACCGCATCGTTAAGCAATTCATCGCCAAGCATTCGCGCGAGGTGTATGACAGACGCACACCCTTTGCCGCGCCTCAGGCCATGAAGCTGCAGGCGTTAGACCGTGTGAAACCCAGCGAGGGCGAGGTGGACCTAAATAAGCGCGCCCGCAGCGCCATCATGCGCGTGGCGCAAAGGACGGCAGCATGATGCGGCTCAACCTTGTGCTGCTGTTGGCCGTGGTGGCCAGTGCCATGTATTTGGTATCGGTCCAGTACGACTCGCGTCGCCTGTTTGCAGAGCTAGACAAGTCGCGCAACGAGGCGCGCCGTTTGGATACGGAGTTTGAGCGCCTACAAGTGCAAAAGCGCGCACAGGCCACTCCAGCTAGGGTAGAGCGCTTGGCTAAGGACAAGTTGCAGATGCACCAGGCCTCGCCTGGCATCACCATGTATGTGACCTACTCTGCAGAGGCCACGGCCGATGCTCCCTCGGTTGCATTGCCCCAAGCGCCATCGACTGCGCAGGTCAAGGCGCCGGTGAAGACCACCGGGGGCATGCCGTGAGAAAGAGCATCCAGTACACCTCCAGCCCGCTCTTGGCCAGCCGCACGCCGGTGTGGCGTTCTAAGTTTGTAGTGGCCGCCGTGGCCTTGGCCTTTGTGGGGCTGGCCGCGCGGGCAGCCTATATTCAAGTGATTGCCAATGATTTCTTCCAGCGCCAAGGCGAAGTGCGCTTTGCCCGCACGCTGGATTTGCCCGCCACGCGCGGACGTATCTTGGACCGCAATGGTTTGATCTTGGCGTCCAGCGTGCCTGCGCCCAGTATTTGGGCCATTCCGGAAGATGTGGAGATTGACAAGCCGCAGCTGCAGCGCTTGTCCAAGCTGTTGGAAATGTCGCCTGCCGATTTATCTAAAAAGCTCAATGACGAGGACAAGTCTTTTGTGTGGATCAAGCGCCAGGTGGATGAAGATGTGGCGCGCCAAATCAGCGCGCTAAACATCAAAGGCATCTACCAGCGCAAAGAGTACAAGCGTGAATATCCCGAAGGTGAGACTGCCGTGCATGTGGTGGGCTTTACCAATGTGGAAGACAAGGGCCAAGAGGGCGTGGAGCTGACCTTTAACAAAGAGCTGGCCGGGCGCAGTGGCTCGCGCCGCGTCATCAAAGACCGGATGGGCCGCGTGGTCGAGGCGGTTGGGGAGCAAATTCCTCCAGTCGAAGGGCGCGACTTGCAACTCAGCATAGACAGCAAAGTGCAGTTCTTTGCCTACCAAAAGCTGCGCGATGCGGTGCAGGAGCACAAAGCCAAAGCCGGCAGTGTAGTGGTCCTGGATGTGCTCACCGGTGAGGTATTGGCCTTGGCCAACTACCCTAGCTATTCACCCGCCAAGCGTGCGAACCTCACCGGGGCGCAGTTGCGCAACCGTGCTTTGACCGACACCTTTGAGCCCGGCTCCACCATGAAGCCTTTTGTGATTGCCCTGGCGCTGGACAAAGGCTTGGTCAAGCCTGAGACGGTCATCCAAACCGCGCCGGGCTCCATCAGCATCTCTGGCTCGACCATCACCGATGCCCATCCCCATGGGCCTTTGACGGTGAACGAGGTCATTCAAAAGTCCAGCAATGTGGGCACTGTCAAGTTGGCCATGCAAATGCAGCCCCGCGAAATGTGGGAAATGTACAGCCAAGTGGGCTTTGGCCAAAAGCCCCAAGTGCCCTTCCCCGGCGTGGTGAGTGGGCGGCTGCGGGCCTACAAGTCTTGGCGACCCATTGAGCAAGCCACCATGAGCTATGGCTATGGCTTATCCAGTAGCTTGTTTCAGTTGGCGCGCGCCTACAGCGTGTTTGCCCGCGATGGAGAGTTGGTGCCCGTGACTTTGCTTAAAACGACAGAGCGCGTATCGGGTGTGCAGGTGATGGATGTGCGTCATGCGAACCAAGTGCTTAACATGTTGCACTTGGTGACCGGCCCTGGCGGCACGGCCCCCAAGGCGCAGACCATGGGGTATTCCGTGGGCGGAAAAACCGGCACTGCGCATAAGCAAGAGGGTAAGGGCTACGCCGACAAAAAATACCGCAGTTTCTTTGTGGGAGTGGCCCCCATCGACAATCCGCGCATTGTGGTGGCTGTGATGATTGATGAGCCCAGCAATGGGAAATACTATGGCGGCGAAGTGGCCGCGCCGGTATTTGCCGAAACCGTGCAGCAAACGCTGCGCATGATGGGGGTGCAACCGGATATGGCGGTGCGCCCGCAAGTGTTGGCGCAGGCGGTGGAGGAGAGTTTCTGATGCCGCAACTCCACACCCCCACACAGGCCGCGCAGTGGCTGCGCGAGCAAGGCTGCACGCGTTTGTCTAGCGACAGCCGCATGGTCGCAACTGGAGATGCATTTATCGCGTGGCCCGGAGCAAAAACAGACCCGCGTGGGTATGTGTCCAGCGCCTTAACGCGGGGTGCGAGTGCTTGCTTGGTCGAGCATGAAGGCGTGCAGCCCTTTGGATTTACCACTGAGCAGGTGGCCACGTATCTGGGTTTGAAAGCCGATACTGGCGCCATCGCATCGGAGTTTTTGGGTGCTCCCAGCGAGCAGTTGGCGCTGGTTGCCGTGACCGGCACCAACGGCAAAACCTCTAGCGCATGGTGGTTAGCGCAAGCTCTATCAGCCTTGCCCGGCTCCTTGGCGATGCCCTGTGGCGTGGTAGGCACTTTGGGCGTAGGGCGTCCCCCTGCGGCAGGCACCCATCCAAGGCATGGAACTGCTGGCAGCGATTTGACGGCGACCGGTTTCACCACTCCCGACCCGGTGGTGCTGCAGCAAACCCTTCGTAAGTTGGCAGACGGCGGCTTGGTGGCTTGCGCGATTGAGGCCTCGTCTATTGGCATTGAGGAGCAGCGGCTCGGTGGCACCCATATCCGTGTGGCCATGTTTACCAACTTCACCCAAGACCACCTGGACTACCACGGAAGCATGCAGGCATATTGGGAGTCCAAGGCCAAGCTCTTTAGCTGGCCGGGTCTTGCCAGCGCGGTAGTCAATATCGATGATGCCCAAGGTGCCGAGCTGGCGCAGCAACTCAGCGCGCGCGCACTAGACCTGTGGACGGTCTCTGCGCGCCAAGCTGCACGCCTGCAGGCCAAAAATATTTCCCGCAGCGCGGAGGGTTTGCGCTTTGATGTAGTCGAGGGCGACAGGGTTGTGTCCCTGCAGACCCTTATTTTGGGCGACTACAACATACTCAACTTGCTCGGTGTATTGGCCGCTATGCGCGCACTGGGCGTGCCCTTGTCGCAGGCTGCTCAGGTGGTGAGCACCTTGCGCCCTGTGCCTGGTCGCATGGAGTGTTTTGGACGGCATGACGAGCCCTTGGTGGCGGTGGACTATGCCCACACGCCCGATGCTTTGGGCCATGGCCTGGCTGCACTGCGGCCTTTGGCCGAGCAGCGGGGCGGCAAGCTGTGGTGTGTGTTTGGTTGTGGTGGTGACCGTGATGCTTCCAAGCGCCCCTTGATGGGGGCTATTGCCGCGCAACAGGCGGACCATGTGGTGGTGACCAGCGACAACCCGCGCAGCGAACGCCCCGAGGCCATCATTGCCCAAGTGTTATTGGGTTCCACGCACAGCCAAGCCATCGAGGTGATGGCAGATCGCGCACAGGCTATTGCCGACGTTCTCGCCAGAGCGCAGGCCAACGACGTGGTTTTGCTCGCAGGCAAGGGGCACGAGCAGACGCAAGAGATTGCAGGCATCAAACATCCCTTCTCAGACCAAGACCACGTGGCGCAAGCCTTGCAGGCGCGCCGCAAGCCCGGTGGAGGGCAAGCAGCATGACGGCCATGTTTACTCTTGAACAGGCAGCGCAGTATGTGCCAGGCTCGTACTTGGTGGGCGATGGTCATGTGTCCATCCTGCGTGTGCACACCGATACGCGCACCATTGAGCCGGGCGACTTGTTTGTGGCCTTGCAAGGTGAGCGCTATGATGCCAACGACTTTTTGCTTGAGGCGCAAGCGCGCGGCGCAGCGGCGGTGATGTGCCACCCCCAGGCAGACCCAGAGCGCTATCCAGCAGGCTTGGCGCGCATTGAAGTGGCGGACACCAAAGCGGCACTAGGCCAGTTGGCGCAGGCGTGGCGCAAGGAGTTTCATATTCCGGTGATTGCGGTGACGGGAAGCAACGGCAAAACCACCGTGACGCAGATGTTGGCCAGCATCTTGGAGCGCTTCAGTCCCAATGGTGCATCCCTCGCTACACGCGGCAATTTGAACAACGACATTGGCGTGCCCTTGACCCTGCTGCGTCTGCGCGCGCAGCACCGCATCGCCGTGGTGGAGCTGGGCATGAACCACCCCGGCGAAATTGCCAAATTGGCCGCGATGGCGCAGCCTACGGTGGCCTTGGTGAACAACGCCCAGCGCGAACACTTGGAATTCATGCACACCGTGCAAGCCGTGGCCCAAGAGAACGGTGCGGTTGTAGAAGCGCTGGGCGCACAGGGTGTGGCCGTGTTTCCGCACGATGACGACTACACCGGTGTGTGGCAGGCTCTGGCGGGCGCACGCCGAGCCGTGCAGTTCGCACTCGCCCCTTGTGCGCTGGATGCTCCCCATCAGTTAGGTTGCGTGTCTGCCCAGTGGGTGCATGGTGCGTGGCAGGTGCACGCGCAAGGCATGGGTGCCGAGTTGCGCTATCGGCTAGCCATTGCCGGGCGGCACAACGTGAAAAATTCCCTGGCAGCTGCGGCCTGTGCCCTAGCTGCTGGCGTGCCAGCGCCAGCGGTGGTGCAGGGGCTGCAAGCATTCATGCCGGTCAAGGGTCGTTCACGCGCCGTGGCCTTGCAAGTGCAGGGCCGCGAATGCACGCTGGTGGACGACACCTACAACGCCAACCCCGACTCCGTGCGCGCTGCGATTGACGTGCTGGCCGAACTCCCCGGCCCACGTCTCTTGGTGCTGGGCGACATGGGCGAGGTAGGCGAGCAAGGCCCAGCTTTCCATGCCGAGGCGGGGCGCTATGCCCAAGACAAGGGCATTGAGCAGGTGTTGGCGCTGGGCGAATTGGCGCTACACGCCGTGAAAGCATTTTCCGTCCAAGGTGGTGCAGCGCGGCATTTTGAATCGGTGGAGGCACTGCAAGCCGCTGTGCGCGCAGAGCTGCCCGCGCTGGGTAGCGTGTTGGTCAAAGGCTCGCGCTTCATGCGCATGGAGCGGGTGGTGGAAATGGTTACAGGAGAGTACGCATGTTGCTAAGTTTGACCCAATGGCTGCAAACCCTGTCGCCAGAGTTGGGCGCGTTGCGGGTATTTCAGTACCTCACCTTTCGTGCGGTCATGGCGGCGCTCACCGCTTTGCTCATTGGCCTGGCTGCTGGGCCGTTTGTCATTCGCCGTTTAGCGGCGCTCAAAATTGGGCAGCCCATTCGCGGCTACGGCATGGAAAGCCATTTGAGCAAAAGCGGTACCCCCACCATGGGTGGGGTGCTGATTT
>JBIIYT010000154.1:0-6008 GCA_044346675.1 Rhodoferax sp.
ACATTTGCATTCCCTGGACGACAGCTCTGGGGCTAAGTTGCTGCGCGACATCTTCAAGGTGAGCTGGGCCATGCGCCGCCTGCCGCTGGATGCGGTGATTGACTGCGAGCTGTTCTCGCGGGTGAGTTCCTTGCTGTCGTTCAGCACTGGCGCGCCGGTGCGCGTGGGCTTTACGCCGCACACCCAAGAGGGTTTGTACCGAGGCAGCTTTATCAACCACGCCATTCCCTACAACCCCTACCAGCACATCAGCAAACAGTTTTTGTCGCTGGTAGATGCCTTGGACTCTGTGGGCAGCACGCCGCGCAATAAGGCGGGCATCATCCGCAGCACGCCGGTGGACACGGAACTGTCGGTAAATTTTGAAACGACAGAATTACAGACCTATCGTCAAAAAGTCGCAGCCGACCACCCCACCACCCAAGACCGCAAGCTGGTGCTGATGTATGCGGGCGGCGGCATTCTGCCCGAGCGGGCTTGGCCAGCCGAGCATTACGCCCGCGTGGGCCAAGGCCTTTGCCAAGCCGGGTATGCCGTAGGTTTGATCGGATTGAAAGACGACGCCCAGCTAGCCAAAGACCTGCGCGCAAAAATTCAAAGCGAACTCTGCATAGACCTTACCGGCTACACCCGCAGCATTCGCGAGTTGCTCATGCTGTTTCACGCGGCGCAACTGCTCATCACCAACGACGGCGGCCCAGGCCACTTTGCCACGCTCACGCCGATTCAAACCATGGTGTTTTTTGGACCCGAAACGGGCAAGCTCTACGGCCCGCTGGGCACGCGCAACAAGGTGCTGGAAAGCGGTATTGCCTGCTCGCCCTGTTTGAGCGCCTACAACCACCGCCTAACTTTTTGCGATGGGGACAACCAGTGCTTGAAACGCATTGCGCCCGACCCGGTGTTGACCGATGCGCTACAGTTTTTGCAAACCTCCGCCACCGTGGGTGCTGCTGCATGAGTACGCCGCGCCACCCACTGCAAAAGCGCGTGTACGCACTCATCCACTGGCTGCAGGGTTTTCGTTACATCAAGTTCGGGCTGGTGGGGGCCAGCGGCACGGTGGTCAACCTGGCGGTGCTGTACGTGGCGCACGAATACCTGTTCCGTAGCATTGAGCCGGCGGGCAGCAAGCCCTACTTCTCGCTCGCTTTGGCTATCGCCGTGGCCACGATCAACAACTTCACTTGGAACCGCTTGTGGACTTGGGCCGACCGCGTGGCTGCACACCAAGAGGCGCTGGATGAAGATGCCTCGCCCCTCGCTCTGTTGGCTAGACACTTCGGAAAATACGCGCTTGCTTCGTGGTTTGGTATGGCCTTGCAGTACGGGCTGACGTTGTGGCTAGCGCACTGGCTGCACTATCTTGTGGCCAACCTCATCTCTATCGTTGCACTCAGCGTGATAAATTTCTTAGCCAACGACCGCTGGACCTTTCACCGGCGCTGACCACGCGCACGTGGCGCGCCCTACAGACAAGCTCTTTCATGCGCAATTTTTACAAGCACTTCAGCACCTTAACGCACACTGATACAGCGTGGTTAGCTCTTGTTTTTATAGCGTGCTGCGTTTACGTATTTGGCCTAGGCAGCCCCTACGCGCCCACCAATGGCGACGAGATGGTTTACATCCACATCGCCCGCATGACCGCCGAGAGCGGGCACTGGCTGCCACTGCAGTCGGAACTGATTGGCACCCGCAATACCAAGCCTCCGCTACTGATTTGGCAAGCCATGGTGGCGGGCGATTGGGGGCAGACCTGGAGCAACCATTGGACGCTATGGGCGCTGCGCCTGCCCAGCATTTTGTACACCTTTGCCACCACTGGACTACTGGCCTTCTTTGCCTACCGGCTCGCCGATGAGCGCTTGGGGAAGCTGCGCACCGCCTGCCTGACTGCCGCTTTGTATTTGCTGTTTTTCTCCACCTTCCGCTACGGGCGGGCCTACCTTACCTCTGCGCCCGAAACATTTTGGCTGGCCTTGCCTATGTGGTGGGTGCTGTGGCTGCGTGTGCGCACCAGCACGGCGCAGAGCGCCGCCCAGCAGGCTACCCTAGGGCGCGCCCCGCTGGGCTGGCTAGCCTGCACGCTGATCGGCGTGGCGCTGGGCCTTGGCTCGGCCTACAAGTCGTTTGCCTTGGTGGCCCCTGCTGCAGCGGCCATTTGGTGTGCGGTGCTCTTGAGCGAGCAGCGCTTGACTTGGGCCACCACCTGGCGCACCACGCTGGGCTTGGGCTGGAGCACGGCGATTGGCATTGGCATATTCGCACTGTGGTTTGTGCTGGACCCCGACCCCGCGGCCGTGTGGCAAGAGTTTGTGGTGGCTGAGAACGCGGGCAAGATGTCGGGCGGCCAAGGCTACTGGCATGCCGCGCTGTATGGCACCTACCCCATGTGGACACAACTGCTGGCCTACCCCGCTAATGCGGGCCTGCTGGCGCTGCCCGTGCTGGGCTTTTGCTGCTTTGCAATCGCCAAGGCCCTGGGCAAAGGATTGCGCCGCCAAACCACTGCGCCACTATCTCCCGTGCAGTGGGTAATGCTGGCGTGGGTGCTGGTGTGGTTAGTAGTGTTTACCATTCCCAGCCAGCGGTCTGAGCGCTACGTTATTCCCGCCATGCCCGCCCTAGCGCTGGCCATGGCGCTGGTGTGGCAGCAGCTACCGCGCATTTGGTTTTGGCTCACCCTGCTCATCACGATCCCCGCGCTGGTGATGCTGGCGCGCATTGGCTGGGTCATGAGCAGCATGGGGATGTCCAGCACGTCGGAAGTTGCTCTGCTTTTGGTGGCTTCTGCTGCAGGTATCGTGGTGGCAGCCATAGGTTTTTATTACAAAAATGCGGTGCGCAACGCCACGCTGTTTGCCTGCCTAGCCCTGTACGCCACTTTTGGGCTGATGGTAGCCCCCATCTCCAAACCAGAGGCTCGCTACAGCCCTGCTGTGCAAACCCAAATGCAGGACCAGCGCATTGCAGTGCCCAATGGCTTTACGGGCCAATACGAGCGCTTTCACTTCGTGTTCCCCGGCGCACGCATCACCCCGTATGACGCCGAAGGCCGCAACACCGGCGCGCTGTACCCGACCATGCCGCCCGCTGAGCGGCTAAACACCCTGCTCCAAGAATTTGACGCCGTGGTGTGGCTGCAAGACGACTTGCAAGACGCCGCCCCCAGCTGCGCGCCCCGCTGCAAGGTGCTGGGGCAACGTTGGCATGTGAAGAGCCGACACAAGAGTGGGGAAATCACATTGGATAACCTCTGGATGCCGCAGGAGTGGTTGTTTAGGCGGGAGTGGTTGGTATCGAAGGGGCGAGACTAGGAGTTTTCGGATTCCTTGTGCGCGACTGTATTTGACGATGCTTGGATAGCCATTTTCATCGTCACAATCCGCTGCGCGATGTCAGGATGCAGGTATCGCGTCTGCTCCAGCCTTTTCATGAACGGAATCATTTGTGGCCCCGTGAAGTAGCAGGAATACGCATGTTTTCTAATCATGGCATCAAGCACTCCCGAGCACAACCAAGTCACGAGATTGCTTCCAATACGCACCGCATCCATCTGCGCACAGGGCTGCACAAAGGCATCCCGCACCTCAATTGCCCCTGCAGTCTGAAAATAACGCTTGATCAAAAACTCGAGGATAGCAATGCCAAGCTGTCGTGAACCGAAATCAAAGGCAACTCGCGCAATGGTAGAGAGTCGCTCAATGCTCGTTTCCTTGGCTTCCCAAATGGGCTTAACCAAATCGTGTGCAAACAACAGATGCTGGTAACGCTGCTGAATTGGCAAACTGTCATTGCACGCAGCCAAGAAGGACGCCAACAAAGAAAAATACGACTCACCAGTTGCATCTTCGGGCGCTAGCTTCAAGGTAGAGAAAGCCGCCAGCCTAGGGAGCTGCTCGGCTTGAATTGGCGTGGCACACTTCAATGCAGGCATAAGCTCCACCAGTAAGCCTTTCGCCTTTAGCAGCTCGGCGCGATCTGGCTTGCAGGCGAACAGATTGAGCTGAAAACTGTCAAAACCAGACTCCACCACCACCGGGACCAGCACCTCTAAGCCCGGAATCATCCGGTAGATGCCGAAACCAAGGGCTTCAAAGGACCGGATCAATTCATGGTTGATGTCGTTGCCGTGCTTGAGTTCAAACATGACGAGCGGCGACAGCTCCTGCAAGGTTTTTTGGCCTGCTTCTAAGATTTTTACTTCTTCGCCTTCGGCATCCAGTTTGATGAAGTCAAGTTTTCCCCATTGGTACTCCTCTAGGCAGGAATCTAGGGTTTTCAACTGGATCGTGTGCGCGTTGTCCTGTGCAAGACCGTCAAACTTGGTCAGTGAGTTCAGCTCCGAGTTGGGCGAGGTATAAAACGTAGCGCTTCCGCACTGGTTCGACAAGCCCGCCTCAATCAGCGTGACCCGCTCTTGAAAGTTGTTCTTCTCAATGCTCTGCCGCAAAGCACTCGCGGTATCTGGAGTTGGCTCAAAGCACCAAAGATGCCCTGTGCCATTGAACTTTTTCAGGATCGCACAGGTATACAAACCATAGTTCGCACCGATATCCAGCGCTTGCATGCCCGGCTCGATAAAACGCCGAACAAAATGGATTTCATCTTCAAACCAGTCACCCTGCTCAGACAGAACATAGTGGCTCATCTTGCTAAGGTCATCCGGCACAGAAATCTGGGTGCCGTCGCGCAGGGCCACAAAGGTGTTTTTTTGCATCATGATCAGGTAAGTCAGTCCAAAAAGTGAGTTCAAATTCTGTAAGTTAAGCCAAGTAGTTTAGAAGACCGCCAGATTGCAGGCTATTTTCCCCAGCACGCAGTGCCGCAGCAAGATACGATGGCACTCAATTCTTCTTGTGAAAGCAAACCATGAGCGAATGGACCCAAGACCACACTGCCGCACTGGAATACCCCACTACCTACTTTGCGGAGCTTAACCCTGCCCTATTAGCTCCCATGCTGGCTAACAAGCAGCTGCAAGCGCCCGCTCGCGTGGTGCACGCGTGCGAGTTGGGCTACGGCACAGGTTTGAGCGCCGTCATCCACGCCAGCGCCTCTGCAGTGCAGTGGTGGGGCACCGACTACAACCCGGCGCACGCCCAGTTTGCAGCCACGCTGGCCGAGCAAGCCGGGGTACTTACCCATCTGGCAGACCAGTCATTTGAAGAGTTTTTTCAACGCCCTGATTTGCCCGACTTTGACTTCATCGCCCTGCATGGCGTGTGGTCTTGGGTGTCAGACGCCAACCGCACCTTGTTGGTCGACTTCCTGCACCGCAAGCTGCGTCCGGGTGGCGTGGTCTACCTGAGCTACAACACGCTACCCGGCCACGCCCAAATGCTGCCGGTGCGCAACCTGATGAAATGCTACCTAGACCACCTGACTCCACAAGGCCTAGATGAAGTGCAGCGCGCCCAAACGGCGTACCAGTTTGTGCAAACCTTGATGGACGCCAACCCCCAACTGTGTGCGGTACACCCGCTGGCCAAAAGAACCATGGACGATTTACTGCAGCGCCAAACCAGCAGTTACCTCAACCACGAATACCTGGTGCAACACTGGACACCCATGTCGTTTTGCCAAGTGTTTGACGCGCTGCAGCCTGCGAAGCTCAAGTTTGCCTGCTCGGCCACCCCCGTGCACCACACGGATGCGCACTTTTTAATTGACTCGCAACGTGCGCTGCTGGCAAGTATTGCCCACTTTTCTACCCGCGAAACAACGCGCGACTTTTTGGTGAACCGCCAGTTTCGCCAAGACTACTGGGTCAAGGGCGGACTGCCGCTGAGCCCCGCCCGCGCACAAGAGGCGCTGCTGCAAACTCGGGTGGTGCTGATTCAAACACCCGCCCAAGCGAGTGCCAGTGTTGCACAAGCGGTTTTCCAAAACACCATTGCTCAGCCTTTGTTTGGGGTGCTGGTGGACACACTGGCCCAAGGCGGCGTGCAAACCATTGCCACGCTGGTAGCCGCTGCCGCCCAGCACGGCATAGCCCAAGCAGA
>JBIIYT010000155.1:0-6005 GCA_044346675.1 Rhodoferax sp.
CAGGTTGATCTGCACATCAAACTGGCCCGGCGCAGTTTTGTCCAACTGCTCCTTCATCACCGTCCACCTCTTGGCGTGCCAGTCGTCCGGCACGGCGGGGGTGGAGATGCGCAGCAGCTGTTTGGCTTGCGCCCATGCGTGCTGCGCGCTTAGGGACAAGGCAGTGGCTAGGGCAAGCAAAGTGCGGCGGTGAAATGGGGTGGAGAGATTGGTCATAGGCAGCATGTTAACGGGGTGGCGAACCCTAGCCCAACATGGCATGATCATCCACATGAACGCCCCCTTCCACCCTTTACCCACCTCCGCCCTGAATGCATCCCAAGCCCAAGCCGAAATAGACCGCGCGTGGGACGCAGACATCGTCAAGCAACTCAGCGACTACATTGCCATCCCCGCCAAGTCGCCCGCGTTTGATGCCAACTGGGCGCAGCACGGCTATATCGACACCGTCGTGCGCAACGCCGCCACGTGGGTGGAGGCGCAAAAGGTAGAGGGCTTGGTGCTGGAGGTCCTTCGCCTGCCGGGGCGCACGCCGGTGCTCTTTTTTGAAGTGGCTGCAACAAAATCAACGTCAACGCAAACGGTGTTGATGTACGGCCACCTAGACAAGCAGCCCGAGTTCACCGGCTGGAGAAACGACCGAGGGCCATGGACGCCCAAGTATGAAAACGGCAAGCTCTACGGGCGCGGCGGCGCAGACGATGGCTACGCCGTGTACGCCAGCATTGCCGCCATCCAAGCGCTCAAGAGCCAAAAGGTGCAGCACCCGCGCATTGTGGGTTTGATAGAAACCTGCGAAGAAAGCGGCTCTTACGACTTGTTGCCCTATGTGGACGCGCTCAAAACCCGCTTAGGCGCTGTCGGCCTGGTGGTGTGCTTGGACTCGGGCGCGGGCAATTACGACCAGCTGTGGCTCACCAACAGCCTGCGCGGCATGGCCAGCGGCGTGCTCAAGGTAGAGGTGCTTACCGAGGGCGTGCACTCGGGCGACGCCAGCGGGCTGGTGCCCAGCAGCTTTCGCATCATGCGCCAGGTGCTAGACCGCCTTGAAGACAGCGCCACTGGGCGTTTGCTACCCGCCAGTTTTCACTGCGAGGTGCCGCCCGACAGGTTGCAACAGGCCAAGGCTACGGCAGCGATTCTTGGCGATGAAATATACAAACGCTTTCCTTGGGCACACTATGACTGCGGTGGCTCCACGGCGTTTACCCTGCCCACCACTACCGACCCCCTGCAAGCCCTGCTCAACCGCACTTGGGCCCCCACGCTAAGCGTGACCGGGGCCGAAGGCCTGCCCGACTTTAAAGACGCGGGCAACGTGCTGCGGCCCTACACCGCTTTCAAACTCAGCCTGCGCTTGCCCCCGTTGGTGGAGGCCGATGTGGCCGTGCAGCAGCTCAAAAAACTATTGGAAGACAACGCCCCCTATCAAGCCCGCGTCACCTTCGAAGGCGCGGGTGGCGCCACCGGCTGGAACGCCCCCAGCACCGCGCCGTGGTTCGAGAGCGCGCTCAATGCCGCCAGCCAAGCGCACTTCGGCGCACCCTGTGGCTACATAGGCCAGGGCGGCACCATACCGCTGATGAACATGCTCTCCAAAGGCTTCCCCCAAGCGCAAATGATGGTGTGCGGCGTGCTGGGCCCCAAGAGCAATGCGCACGGGCCCAACGAGTTTTTGCATGTGCCGTATGCGAAGAAGCTGACGGCGGCGGTGGCGCAGGTTTTGGCCCTGGTTCCCTGAAGTTAGTAAGTAAATGCCGCCTGTTTGGACTTGGGTGAGTCCGTTCCTTAACTGACATACTTGCCTGCCTACACCATAGAAAAACCACAATGATTTTTGCAATTCAAGTCTACTCTGCTGTCATAGCCCTCGTAGTGGGAGTTCAGGCGTTCACCGCAGTATTCTTTGCGCCGGTTGTCATATATGGAGATGACAACATATTGCTTGTGTGGGGGTGGATCGCACCGTTTTTAGGTTTGCCGGTAGCCTTGCTACTTGGAAAGCTCGTTCGCAAAGGTTTGAATGAAGCGCTTTGTAACGCTTATCGTGTCAACTCAACTCGTCTATCAAGGACTGTCGGGATAGTAGCAGTCACCTTCGCAAGTGTGACAACTGTTGGGTTGCTCATGGCGACTACTGGCAACACAACGCTTCAGTGGATTGAAAACGTTGAATTGAATGACGGAAAATTCTTGATGGTTTCTCGGAAGGTGTTTGGGAATTCTTTTGGGCGACCAGAAGGTCAACCAACGGCATGGTTGCCTTCGGAGTTTACTGTTACTTTTAAGGAGAACGGCTCTCTTTCCCAGGCCTTTATTTGGCAATCATCTTTGCGCCCCATATTGCTTGAACGGGATGTCGTCATTGGCAGTTGGTATTTGATCGCTGAGCCAGTTGATTGCCGCGAATGGTATCGATTGGGCAGTCCTCAACCTGCTTACTTCACGTACATACTGGCTAGCGACGGTTGGAAGTCTGTTCCATTCGATGGAAAATTTATTGGTCGTTCACCGAACTTGTTGCTCGCACCTCGATTTACTGGGGAGCAATCAACTGTGTGGGCTACTACCACTAAGGAGCGGAACAACTATGGTCGGGCAGACGACAAGCCGAAAGTTCTTGTTTCTGCCTCGGGGTGCTGAGGATGAAAACCACTTTTCTCAGTAAAGATGGCCTGATGGCCACCACAATAGCAGGGTTTGTGCGCAACGCGGCTAAAGAGACGGCGCCAACGCTGTTGGAGCAAGATTCACGAGTGCTGTTATCTAACCGCGACTTTCAGGCTTTTAACGAAACCATTAACGGTGCTTTTGTACCCAATTCGAAATTGCAAAAAGCATTAAAGTCCGCCGCCCGAGTGAAGCGTGCTTGAAGACGCGTGCCCATGTGGGCGCCTATGCGCTGCTAGTAGATGCGAAAAACGAGAAGGCCAAAGCGTTCTACCAGCACTACGGTTTTACAGAATGTTTGGATTCGCCAATGACTTTGTATTTGCCATTGGGGTAAAGGTCGGCTGATTAGAGTTGCCTACTCTCGCAATCCCAATCCCACCACCAACGCCGCCAATGCCGCAGTCTCCGCCCGCAGCACGCGTGGGCCTAGGGTGACAGGGGCAAAGCCTTGGGCTAGCGCCATGTCTTCTTCTACCGCACTTAAGCCGCCTTCGGGGCCGGACAAAAATGTGAGCGGCGCAAGTGGTGCATCGCCACCGGGCGGTGCCATAGCGTCAATAGCCACTTGCAGGGCGCGTGTGCCCGCGCGCAGTGACAGTAGCAGGGCTCCAGTCTGTGCAGAGGTCGGTTGTGCTGTGGAAGGCTGCGCCTTGAGCCACGCCGCCAGCCCCAACACCGGATGAACCACCGGCACGCGGTTGCCACCACACTGCTCGCAGGCCGCAATGGCCACGCTTTGCCAGTGGGCTACTTTTTTCTCGGCCCGCTCGCCGCTTAGGCGCAGCACGCTGCGCTCGGTCATCAGGGGCTGGATGCTGGCTACGCCAAGCTCAGTGGCTTTTTCTACCAACCAGTCCATGCGGTCGTTGGCAGGCATGCCCACGGCGAGATGCATGGCGCGTAAGGGCTCGCGCTCTACTGCGTGGTGCGCGCCTATGCGCACGCCTACATCGCTGCGGCCCATGCGGGTGATGGTGGCGTCAAACTCACCGCCTGCCGTGCCGTTAAACAGGGTGATGCTGTCGCCAGGCTGCAAGCGCAGCACCTGCACATGGCGGGCCGCACCGGCGGGCAAGTCCAGTTCGGTACCCGTGGCAAGCGGGGCGGGGCAGTAAAAGCGTGGCACGCTGCGCCCCTACACGCGGCCGAAGGTAAAGGCCGTGGGCGCCTCAACGCCTTCAATCTGTTCTACCAAGCGTAGCAGGGGCTTTAGCTCCGTATAGCGCGCGCAGGTGGCGCCTATGTAGCTAATGAAGCGTGGCGTGTCGGCCAGGTACTGTGGCTTGCCGTCGCGCAGGGTCAGGCGGGCAAAGATGCCGGCCACTTTCAAGTGGCGCTGCAGGCCCATCCACTCCACGCCTCGGTAAAACTCGCCAAAGTCGTCGCCCACGGGCAGGCCGGCTTTGCGGGCCTTGTCCCAGTAGCGAATGGTCACGTCCAGACAAAAGTCTTCGTCCCAGCTTAAAAATGCATCGCGCATGAGGCTGGCAATGTCGTAGGTGATGGGGCCGTACACCGCGTCTTGAAAGTCCAGCACGCCCAAGCCATCTGCAGCCATCATCAGGTTGCGCGGCATAAAGTCGCGGTGCACATACACGCTGGGCCAGGCCAGGTTGTGGCTGATGATGCGGGCAAAGGCGTCGTCTAGCGTTTTGCGCTGGGCGGGCGTCAACACGACCTTGCGGTGCTCGGCCACATACCACTGGGGGAAGAGTTCCAGCTCGCGCTGGAGTAGCGCTGTGTCATACGGGGGCAGCACCCCCGGGCGGGAGGCCAGTTGCCATTGCACCAAGGCGTCTACCGCTTGCAGGTACAAGCCTAGCGGGGGCGGGGCTTGAGGGTCAATGGCCTGCATCATGGTTTTCGCGCCCAGGTCGGTGAGCAGCATGAAGCCGTTGGCTTCGTCCCATGCCAGCACTTGCGGTGCGCGCAGGCCTGCATCGGCCATCAATTTGGCTACGTGCACAAAGGGCTTGCAGTCTTCTTTGGCAGGTGGCGCGTCCATGATGACTAGGCTGCCTGCTGCGGCATCTACCCGCAGGTAGCGCCTGAAGCTGGCATCGGCAGAGGCTATGCGCAGGCTGCTGGGGTTGAGCTGGTGGGCGCTGTGCAGGCTGGCAAACCAGGCCTCAAAAAGGGCTTGGCGTTTGGGGTCTGCCCAGGCGGGGGGCATCGATGGTGTCATAAGGGGAGGATGAAAGGGGAAAGGGGCGTTGTGCTAAGGGATAATCCATTCTACAAAGCCTTATCCGACCCAGACCTGCCCTCCATGCGTTTTCCGATGCGCGACCCGCTCCTGCTGTCGCCAAACCCCCGCCACCCCAGCACTCGCTTGGCCGTGCTCTTGAGCATGGTGTGTGGTGGTGCGCTGGCGCAAACCCCGGGCGCAAGTGCCGAAGTGGGCGCGGCCACAGTGGTAGCGCCCACCGAAGCGCAGGAAGCGGCACCCAGCGAGAGTTCACCTGTTTTAAGGGCGGACACCTTGCTGCAAGAAAAAATCTCTCCCCAACAGCGCGAGGGCGCACCGGTGTTTTTGCGGGGTGATCGCATATCGGGGCGACCTGAGTTAGAGACGGTGATTGAGGGTAACGCCGAGCTGCGCAAAGCGGGCACCACTATTCGCGCTGACCGTTTGGAATACGACCAGCCTACCGACCAAGCCAAGGCGACGGGTAATGTGCGCATCAACCGAGGTGGCAATGTGTATGAGGGCTCTGTGTTGGAGCTCAAAGTGGAGTCGTTTCAGGGCACTTTTCAGTCGCCCACCTACCAATTTTTGCAAAACGATGGCAACGGAGAAGCCAGCCGGGTCGACTTTATTGACGAAGCGCGTTCGGTGGTGCACGACGCCACCTACACAACGTGCCGCCGCGTGCCCGGCCCGAGCTGGATGCCCGATTGGATATTGCGCGCCACCAGCATCAGTTTTGACAACGAAAAAGACATTGGCCTGGCGCAAGGCGCCTATTTAAGCTTCAAAGGCGTGCCCATACTGCCTGTGCCCGCCATCAGCTTTCCTTTGAGTGACAGGCGCAAGTCAGGATTTTTGCCGCCCACTATTGGGGTCGACAGCGTGAATGGCACCGAGGTGGTGGCACCCTACTACTGGAATATTGCGCCCAACCGTGATGCCACCATCACCCCCACGCTTATGGTGGCACGGGGTGTGGACTATGGCGGTGAGTTTCGTTACCTAGAGTCCACCTACAACGGCACGCTCAAGGCCAATTACTCGCCGGTGGACAAACTGCGTGATGTGAACCGCTGGGGCATGAGCCTCACCCACAACGGCACCGTGCGGACCGACCTGCAGGCAGCGCCCAACGTGGCGG
>JBIIYT010000156.1:0-5996 GCA_044346675.1 Rhodoferax sp.
CTTCACAAGGGCGCATGGACAGGAGTTTACCGGAGCACGCAAGCTAAAACCCAGACCCCGGCTCGATCAAAAACGCCAGCTCTTCGGCGCTAGAAGTGCGCCCCAAAATGGCATTGCGGTGCGGGTAGCGGCCAAAGCGGGTGATGATGGCTTGGTGGCGCAGCTCGAAGTCTAGGTTGCTCTCTAGCCCCGGCTGCGCAAACAGCAAGGCAGCTTGCGCGTGAATGGCGAGCGACTCGCTGTGCATATAGGGCATGTAGGCAAACTTGCGCTGCTCTAGGGTCAAGCTGCGGTCTTGCCCACTTGCCACCAGCTCTTGGGCCAGCGCCAAGGCCAGCGCGTCTTGTGCAAAGGCGCGGGGCGTGTCGCGGTACACATTGCGCGAGAACTGGTCCAACACCAAAATTTCTGCCAACCGCCCCTGCGGCGTGGTGCGCCAGGCAAACAGCTCACAGCGCGCAGCGGCTTCTAGCGTGGGGCCGAAGCGGGTGCGAATGGCTTCGTCTAAGGCAGCGTCTTTGGCGAAGTGCTGCTTGGGGGTTAGCTCGGTGAACCAGAAGTGGAGGATGGGTTGGGCTTGCATGGCCGGGTGGGCATTGCCGTGGCGTCAAGCTGAAGGCAAGGCTTCGAGTTGATTTTTCAATGCGGGTAAAGCCGTTTGAACGGTATCCCAAACCACTTCAAGGTTAATGTCGAAATAGCCGTGGGCAATACGGTTGCGCATGCCCCGCATGCTGCGCCATGGGATTTGCTTGTGCTGCTCGGCAAACGCGGGGTGTTGGTCCATCACCTTGGTGGCGGCTTCGCCCAGAACGATGAGACTCATAACCACCGCTTGTTGGGTGCGTTTGTCTTCAATAAAGTCTGCTTGTGCCATGCCCTCGGTGAACGATTGCGCATCTGCAATGGCTTGGCGCATGTGATCCAGATAGTCTGGCAAGCGGTTCACGCTCATATGGGGCGGGCCTCTTGCTGGACGATATCGCGGAACTTGCTTGGAAGGTCTTTGAGGGTCAGCACGTCTACCGACACGCCCAGCAACTCTTGCAGTTCATCTTGCAACCCGCCCAGATCCAACAGCGTTGTTCCAGGCAAAGTGTCGACCAACAAATCTAGGTCGCTGCCATCACGGTCATCCCCATGCAGGGCCGAACCAAATACCCTAGGGTTGGCCACGCGATAGCGCGCTGCAGCGAGGCAGACGGCATCACGGTTTTTGCTTAGGGCTATTGATGGGCGCATAAGCCGGAGTTTAACGGAGCACGCAAGCTAAAACCCAGACCCCGGCTCGCTCAAAAACGCCAGCTCCTCGGCGCTAGAAGTGCGCCCCAAAATGGCGTTGCGGTGCGGGTAGCGGCCAAAGCGGGTGATGATGGCTTGGTGGCGCAGCTCGTAGTCCAGATTGTTCTCAAGCCCCGGCGGCGCAAACAGCAAGGCAGCTTGCGCGTGAATGGCGAGCGACTCGCTGTGCATATAGGGCATGTAGGCAAACTTGCGCTGCTCTGGGGGCAGGCTGCGGTCTTGCCCACTTGCCACCAGCTCTTGGGCCAGCGCCAAGGCCAGCGCGTCTTGCGCAAAGGCGCGGGGCGTGTCGCGGTACACATTGCGCGAGAACTGGTCCAACACCAATATCTCTGCCAGCCGCCCCTGCAGCTTGGCGCGCCAGGCAAACAGCTCACAGCGCGCAGCGGCTTCTAGCGTGGGGCCGAAGCGGGTGCGGATGGCTTCGTCCAAGGCAGCGTCTTTGGCGAAGTGCTGCTTGGGGGTTAGTTCTTCGAACCAGAAGTGGAGGATGGGGTGGGGTTGCATGTAGGGGAGACGAAACGCATATTTCCTCGCGGGCCAAACTCACAAATTTAAGGAAAGTACTTTTTCAACGACAGTTGCATTCACGGCATTTCCAAGCGCCTCAAAGGCCAGTTGCCCATTTGGCAGTGATTTAAGTCCGTCAAGTGATTGGAGTCGCGCGCCTTCTTTGGGTGTCATATAGCGCTTTTCCCAAGCGATTATTGGAATTTGCGTGCTGGTCATTGCCACAAGGGACGGTGATGTTGAAGTACGTCGAGTTCGAATTCCTGATGCTCGAAACTGCAATACGTACTTCCACAGATCTCGTTCCTCCCCTTGACAGTTCCATTCCAATTTCTGCAGACTAGGTGGAAAAATTTTGATCTTCTCCTTCCAATTTTTGAGAACACCCTCATGCAACGCGAAAAACTCTCTGTTTTGGCGAATGAAGTCCTGCTTCCACTTTGGAAAAGCTTTTTGACTAGCGCGTGAATAGCTAGGCATTTGGGCAAGAATTTGACTGCGACTCATCCCGGCCAAAGGCGTGCCAAATACCCCGTGAGTTTCCTGCAGATCGCGCAGTTCAACTTTCATCAAGCTATCTTGCAAAAAAGGATAAGTGGCACCGGCCTCCATTCCCCATATTGGAAATGATGGGAGTTTTGCTGTCCTAGGAATAGCATCCAGAAATTCTTGCCAAATATCTAGGCATTCAATATCCCGGCCACTCAAGGGCGTCGCATGGCTCGGATTTTTCTCCAGAATAGATTCGAGTGAAAGCTGGTCTTTACTAAATTCAATGCTGGGCCAAGAAATTGAACTTCGCTTTCCACGCTTAGCCACTATGAATACGCGCTCCCGAACTTGAGGAATGCCGAATTCGTGGGGTGATAACTTCTTGTACTCGACGCAGTATCCCAAATCTGTAAGGCACTTACGCACTAGTTCATACGTGTTCCCTTTGTCGTGGTGAACAAAGTTTGAAACGTTTTCCAGAACAACCAGACTGGGCTTATGCCTTCGCACAATACGCGAGACATCCCAAAAAAGTGTGCCACGCACAGCATCTTCCCACCCCAATTGCTCTCCTGCCTTTGAGAAAGGTTGGCACGGAAAGCCAGCGAATAGAACATCGTGGCAGGGAATTTTTGTGGCAGGTATTTTTTGAATATCCCCTGCAATCTCAACCCCGAAATTGGTCTGATACAGCTCTCTCAGTTGCGGCTTGAGTTCTGAAGCGAAGACACAATGCCCTCCTAGTTTGTGACCCGCAACATGAAATCCCCCTAGACCCGCAAAAAGGTCTACAAATGCAAATGAAGGCATTAGAGCGCCGCTTCTGCTTTTTCATCCTCAACCCACGTGCGAATACTGGCTAGCAAATCTGCATCAGGGAAGGGGTCTGGCATGTTGTTACAAATTCGAGCCCTGTCAAAAACGACACCACAATCAACACTTGTGTCATGCCAGTTTTCGTCTTGAATTACTCCAGGAACAACAAATCCACGAACTGGTGCATTCGCCCAATGTATGTATTGTTTCCATGCATCCAATGGAACATCACCTTTCTTCTTGGCCCAGTCCTGCCCCGCCGCGCATTGTGAAAGTATCGCAATTTGTCCAGGGCGGTGATCTCCGCCACCTTCGGTCTTAAAGGGCTTCCAGGAGACTACGTCTACACCGCGATCTTTGTACTTTGCTGCCGGATATTCCGCAACTCTTTCACGCATTTGCGCTGCAAGCGCCTCTATTCGCTCAGGAATCTGAGTGGGTACATCCTTAATTGGAGGCCACCCAAATACATATGAATGTCCACCCAAGTATTCGGCAATACAAATAGCCGCGATTCGTTCCAATATTTTTGGATCCGAGCGATTGGTTCGAACACCGTAAAGGGAAAAAAACAGGCAAGCAAGATACGTTTCGGTAATGGGCACCTCTGCGACGCGAGCGACCAAGTTGCCCTTTACGCTAAATGGTGACAAGTCGTACAGTTGTGAGCGACGTTCGAGCAACCTCCAAACATCTGTAAGCAAGGCTTCATCTGCGGCGTTCCCTGTTTGGCCTTCTATGACGGAGCTTACTGTTGCCTTGGATAAAGTTTCTATTTCGTCGTTCAGTGCGAGTTCTAACTCTACCCAATCAGCAACAGACGCGCGTTCATCGCGCGGCAAGTTAAACATCCGAACTCTCCAAAGATTTAACTAGTTGCCGTGATGTTTGTAGGCATTTTCCCGCCTCGGCTACGACATCTTCTGTTGGGTGGCGATGCGCAATTCCTAGTGCGCGTTCTAGCTTTGTATTTGCTTGCTGCAGCAGCTTTTGTACGAGCACCTCTTCGCCATCGGTCATTTCATAAGCATCGAGCAAATCTCGTGTCTTAATAAGATGCTTTGTTGCTATTTCGCTTCCGAGAACCACGCTTAGATAGTTTGTGATGTCACGGGACTCGCTAATTGCCGACTTCTTGTTTTTGTCACCGTACAAGAACTCCAATAGAAGTCGCAACTTTTCTTGATAAACGTCCGCGACAGGATGAAGAAGATCTATCTCGGAAAGAGAAAGAGTCTTCTGTTTCTCGCCATCTGTTTTTTTCCAGCCCAAAAAATGTTTGACACCTTTTTGACCAAGCGCCAAAAGTAACAAAGAAAAGTCATTCTTCGCCTTTGTTATGTCATAGCTCAATTCGTCGCGCGCCACCCGCAAAAGGTTGTACGAGATGGCGCTTTTTCTTACTGCTTGCCCTTTGTCACCTACGTCTTGCTCGACGTCTTCGACTGACTTGCCTGCTTGAATCATTTCAGCTATGTATCGAGCTTTTGCATAACTGTCCCATTTCTTATTGCCAGTGATATGGCGTACACCCAAGTACGGAAGTACGTCGACCCTTTCCGCGTAGATGATTGCTGGTAGTTGGGAAATATCCTGAAGTACTTCAGCCGATGGAGTCGGCCAACTCTTTGCTCTCTTTAGTCGAGTTCTTAAATTTGAATCGTGCAAAAGTTTTGCTGTGGCAAGGCGTCTGTTGCCCTCTGCGACAACAAACTCTGTATTGCCATCAGTAATAAACGCCCTGTACTCCAGGGCTCCATCAGTAGTAAGTCGATATACCCTGTTCTGCAATTTCTTTGGTAGATTTTTTGGAATAACCACAAGTGGTTCTTCATCAAAATAGCCATTCTTTGCCATTGACTCAGCTATTTCGTCCAATTCAAAGTTATCAAAAAGATGAGTTGTTAGTTCGTCTTGAGACGAACCTTGTGCTTCTTCTGATAGTCGTGGATTTTTTGGATCCAACTCAAGACGTCCAATCGGTATGTCGAGTTGGGGTTTTCTTCCACCAATTCCCGCCGCTTTGTTTGTCGCCATATGCGAGTCCCTTCAAATATTTCTGACTGTGACCAACTATTCGTAGTCCCTAATTACTTTCCCCAACTATCCTTTAACCCCACCGCCAAGTTAAACACCGGCTTAGATCCCATCACATGGTCCACGCGGTCCGCCACAAAGTAGCCATGCCGCTCAAACTGAAACTGCTGGCCTGGCTTGGCGTTGGCCAGAGACGGCTCCACTATCGCGGTCACCACCTTCAGGCTGTTGGGGTTGAGGCTTTCGATAAAGTCTTTGCCGCCTGCGTCGGGCTGGGCGTCTAAAAACAGACGGTCGTACATGCGCACCTCGGCGTTGACGCCGTTGGCCACGCCCACCCAGGTGATGGCGGCTTTTACCTTGACGGTTTCGCTGCCCGGCGTGCCGCTTTTGGTGTCGGGCACCACGGTGGCCAGCACACTGCTTATGTTTCCTGCTGCATCTTTAGTAGCACTGGTGCATTCGATCACGTAGCCGCCTTTCAGGCGCACGGTGTTGCCCGGAAGCGTTTGACCGTCCGGCCCTGGCCGTGGCGGATATAAGCGCTTGTAGCCCTTGGGGGGCACTTCTTCAAAGTCTTCACGGTCTATCCACACTTCTTTGCCTAGGGTGAATAGGCGCGGGGGTGGGGGCGTTTGGCCTTCCGCTATGTGTGGCAGGGCAGGTTGGATGCAGGGCTCTAGGTGGCCGGGGCTAAACACTTCGTCCCAGTTGGTGAGCACCAGCTTGACGGGGTTGAGCACGGCCATGCCGCGGTGGGCCTTGGCCTCTAGGTCTTCGCGCAGGCAGCCCTCTAGGGTGCTGTAGTCGATCCAGCTGTCGCTTTTGGTCACGCCTAT
>JBIIYT010000157.1:0-5978 GCA_044346675.1 Rhodoferax sp.
CTCATGGGCTCCATGCTCATTGGCATATTGGTAGGCGAGAGTGGCGAAGCCGCTATGAAGCCATTTTCGGTGGATTTGTTCAAAGGCATGCTGGCGTTTTTCTTGCTCGACATGGGCCTGCTGGCGGCGCGCAATATGGGCCAACTCAAAGGCAAGTCGCCCTGGTTGCTGGCCTATGCCATTGTGGGGCCACTGGTGCATGCAGGCATTGCGTTTGCCCTGGGGGCGGCGTTGGATATGTCGGCGGGCAACGTGGCACTGCTGATGGTGCTGGCCGCCAGCGCCTCTTATATTGCGGTACCCGCGGTCATTCGCCACGCCATTCCTGAGGCCAATCCGTCGCTGTACTTTGGTATGTCGCTGGGGCTGACGTTTCCGTTCAATATTTTGGTGGGTATTCCCTTGTATGCCCAGGTAGCGCAGCGCTGGCTATGACCATACAGTGGTTTCCAGGCCATATGCACCTGACGCGCAAGGCGATAGCCGAGCGCATCAAAGACATTGATGTAGTCATTGAGCTGCTAGACGCGCGCCTGCCGGGGTCGAGTGCCAATCCCATGTTGGCCGAGCTCACCGCCGGCAAACCGGCACTGAAGGTGCTCAACAAACAAGACCTGGCCGACCCCGCGCGCACCGCCCTTTGGCTGGCGCACTACAACAGCCAAAGCGGCACCCGCGCTCTGGGCCTAGACGCCAGCATGACTGCGCCCGCCCGGGCTTTGGTCAACGCCTGTCACGAGTTGGCGCCCAAGCGCGGTGGCATGACCAAACCCATGCGGGTACTCATTTGCGGCATCCCCAATGTGGGCAAGTCCACCCTCATCAACACCCTCAAAGGCAAGCGCGCTGCTAAAACAGGCGACGAGGCCGGAGTGACCAAGCTAGAGCAGCGCATCACCATTGCCGATGACTTTTACCTGTACGACACTCCGGGCCTGCTGTGGCCCCGCATCATCGTGGCCAAGAGCGGCTACAACCTGGCTGCCAGTGGGGCGGTTGGGCGCAATGCGTTTGACGATGAAGAAGTGGCCCTAGAGCTTCTGGACTACTTGCGCCAGCACTACCCCTCAGCACTGCAAGAGCGGTACAAGCTGGTGGATGTGGCACAGCAAACCGATGAGCAGTTGCTAGACGCCATTGGCCGCAAACGCGGCGCGCTGCAAAGTGGTAACAAGGTGAATTTGCAGAAAGCGGCCGAGATTGCCATTCACGATTTCCGGGCTTGTAATCTCGGGCGCATCACACTAGAGACGCCCGAAGAGTTTGCCCAGTGGCTGGCCCACGGCCAAAAGTTAGACGCTGAGCGGCAAACCAAAAAAGACGCCATAGAGCTAGACCGCATGGTACGGTTCAAGAAAATTCCCCGTCCGCCGAAGCAACAAGAACCAGAAGATGAAAGTTCGGATTAATACGCTGTGAAAAACATACTCCCCTTAAGCCTCTTGGTGGGGCCTCTCAAGACCGACCCCCAGCCCCTAGTCATCTACCACGGCCGCAACTGCCCCGATGGTTTTGCCGCCGCATTGGCGGCTTGGCTTTTTTACGAAGGCCAGGCCGAGTTTTTGGGGCTGGACCATGGTGAGATCAAGACGGTAGACGACCTGCCCGCCTTGCAGGGCAGGGCGGTCTACATTTTGGACTTTTCGTTTTCTGCCGACATCTTGCGCGCCATCGACGCGCGCGCTGCCAAGCTGGTGATGCTGGACCACCACAAGAGTGCCGCAGACCAGTTGGAAGGCTTTGTGTGCCGCTGTGGGGTGGTGCACTTCGACATGAAAAAATCAGGTGCGCGCCTAGCATGGGAGTTTTTTCACCCCGACGCAGCCGTGCCCGACCTGGTGCGCTTTGTAGAAGACCGCGACATTTGGGTTTGGCAGTACCCGCAGAGCCCCGGCTTTTTGGCGGCCCTAGACATGGAGCCCACCGACTTTGCCCGCTGGAAAGAAATTGCCGACTTTGACGCTCAGCAACTGGCCGCTTACATAGACCGTGGCCGCGCGATGGATGAAAAATTCAGCATGTTGGCCGCAGGTTTGGCCGAGGCGGCCAGCCCCGTGGTGTTCAATGGCCAGACGGGCCTGATGGTGAATGCGCCGGGCGTGTTCCACAGCTTGGTGGGTGACCTGTTGTCTAAAAAAAGCGGCACTTTTGCACTGATGTGGACGGTGGACAAGACCGGCACCATCAAAGTAGGCCTGCGTTCGCAGCGCGGCTACGACTGCATACCTCTGGCCCAAAGCATGCACGGCGGTGGGCACGCTCAGGCCTGTGGTTTCAAGATGAGCGCAGACCGCTTGCCTGCATTGCTGAGCGGAGTTTTAGACGCTGCTATTTAGCGTTTGAGGTAGCACCCAAGCCATCGCCTAAGTTAGCGAATATGGGAGCGCGCCCAGCGCACAATGTCGGCTGTCCCCATCGCCCCCGGCTGGCGCGCCACCTCCCGCCCACCTACAAACAGCGCCAGTGTGGGAATGCTGCGTATGTTGAACCGCGCACCCAAGCTGGGGTGCGCCTCAGTGTCTACCTTGGCTAAGCGCATGTTGGGCTCCAGCTGCGCAGCCGCTTGCTCAAAGGCGGGCGCCATGGTGCGGCACGGCCCACACCACGGAGCCCAAAAGTCCACCAGCACGGGTATGTGGTTGCGGCCTATGTGTTTGTCAAACTCCAACTCTCCCAGCGCGGTCGAATGACCGTTGAACAACCCCTTTTTGCAGCTGCCGCACTCCGGCGCAAGCGCAATTTGGTCGGCACGCACCCGGTTGGTGGTGTGGCAGTGGGGGCAGACAATGTGCAGTGGTTCAGTCATGCGGTAGGAGTTAAGGGCATAAGGGCATTTTGCAAGTAGCGTTGATGTACATCAAGGCAGGGCATCCGTCTAGGGCTCAGCATGGAGGCCCTGTATCACTCACTGTGCGAGGTAATCATGTTTAAACATATTTTGTTGGCCACCGATGGTTCACCCACCTCTGAGCGCGCTGGCGCTGTGGCGGTAGATTTAGCCCGCGTACACGGCGCCAAGCTCACTGTGCTCTACGTGGTAGACCCGTACCCCTACCTGGGCATTGGCGAGGCCAACCCCTATGGCTTTCAGGCCTATATGTCCGCTGCGCAAGAGCTGGGTGCCCAAGCGCACGCCAAAGTGGCAGCCATGTGCAGTGCAGGAGGCAGCGCGGTGCAGCTAACCCAGCGCACCATCGAAGACGTGACCGCCTACCACGGCATTGTGGACACCGCCCAAACCGAAGGGGCGGACCTGATTGTGGTGGGCTCGCATGGGCGCACGGGCCTGCCGCGCGTGTTGCTCGGCAGTGTGGCCTCTAAAGTAGTGGCGCAGGCTAGCGTGCCGGTGTTGGTGGTGCGCTAGGCTATTGCGTACGCCCGCCGCGCCAGTGCGCGGGCCAGCAACATGGCGGGGTCGATCAACTCAATGTGCTCCATACCGGGCACGGTCTTGAGCGCCAAGGGTATTTCGGTGCAACCCATAATCAGTGTGGTCAGCCCGTGGCGCTTGGCTAGCGAGCTGGCAACGGATTGAAAACACTCGGCCGCTAGGGCCATATCGCCCATTTTCACGCCATGGTAGATGCCATGCATGAGTTTTTCGCGTTCATCGGCCAGTGGGATAAAACAGGTGAGTCCCTCGTTGCGCAAGGCCTTCTCATACAAGCCGGCCCGGTAGGTGCCGTCGGTGGCCATCAGGCCCACTTCGCGCACGCCTTGACGCGCCAGTGTTTGGGCCACTTCGCGGGCCACGTGCAGCACTTCCAGCTGTGGAAAGCGCTCTTGCAATTCGCCATGCCACGCGTGGGCGGTGTTGCATGCCACGGCCACCACTTTGGCACCCAAGGCGGCGAGCTTGCCCATGGCCTGGAGCATAGGCTCAAGCGGTTGGTGGCCGCCAGCACCGGGGGACTCGAGCGCGCTGGTGCGATCAGGCACCGGCACTTGGGCCAACCAGTGTTCGGGAAAAGCCTGGTCTGACACTTCGATGTGCCTAGCCAGCATTTGCTGGGAGCAAGCTTGAACGAACAGCCGCGCGAAGTCTGCGCCAGCCGCTGGCCCCATGCCGCCCAAAATACCTACGGTTCGCGTGTGGTTCATGAAACTACTCGGACTCTGTCTGAAGTAAATACGCCTTAGGGGCGCGGCAGCCCTGCCGCGCCCAGTGCCACTTAGATAGCTGGCTTGTCGCTCAACGCTTTGATGTTGTCTTTGAGCTGTTGGCTCATAGGTAGGTTCAGATTGATGCCCTTGGGAACGATAGGAGACATAAACCACTTGGTGTAGAGCTTAGTAAACTCACCAGATTTCATGAGACGAGTGATAGTGCCGTCGACCAAGGCCTTGAACTCGGGATCGTCCTTGCGTAGCATGCAAGCGTAGGGCTCCACTTGGATGGATTCGCCCACCACGTGCAGCGATGCGGGATTTTTGGAGTTGGCGCGCAAGCCAAACAGCAAAATGTCGTCCATGGCAAAAGCGACGGCGCGGCCACCTTCTACCAACAGGAGCGAGTCATCATGGTCTTTGCCCATCAGCACTTGCATATCAATGTTGCGCTCTGCGCTGAGTTTGCGTACTACCGTGGCATTGGTGGTGCCAGAGGTGGTAGAGATGGTTTTCTTGGCCAAGTCCGCCCAGTCTTTAACACCAGAATTCACAGGAGTGAGCAAGCGAGTGCCGGTGTAGAAATGGTTGATGGCAAATTGCACATCTCTGCCGCGCGTGGAGTTGTTGGTGGTAGAGCCGCACTCTAGGTCGATAGTGCCGTTTTGCAGCAGTGGGATACGGTTTTGCGAAGTCACTGCTGTGTACGTAATCTCGAGTTTCGGATTCTTCACCGCTTTGCGCACGTCTTCAATGATGGCCTCTGTTAAGTCAGCCGAAAAGCCTACTGCTTTGTTTACGCCAATGACGTAGCTAAAGGGCACCGACGCTTCGCGATAAGCAACCGACATGCGGCCACTGTCGGCAATTTTCTTCAGGGTCTGGGCGCTGGCGGTACTGGTAACGCCCACGGCGAGCAGCACGGCAGTCATGAGGAGAGAAATTTTCATGGTGGTCCTTTTAAGGGTTGGTAAATGTTCACGGGTGAGCCCATGCAACACCCGCAGTGTAGAAGCGCGCCTCTCTTGCGTCGCATTCATTTTTTGAGCATACCTATGACACAAACTCATGGCAAGTCTTTGAGAGTTATGGGGGGGCTATGGTTTACCCTTGCTAGTTGCTCACGTCGTCCACTTTATCGCTGGGGTATTTGAACGAGTCGCGCAGCATATAGGGCATAGGCAGCGCGAGGTTGATGCCCTTGGGGGGGATGGGTTGTTCAAACCATTTGCGGTAGATGGGAAATATCTCGCCGCTCAGAATAAGGCGGCGTACCTCGGTGTCCACCACCTTCTTAAAGGCGGCGTCTCCCTTGGGCAGCATCACGGCATAGGGCTCTATGGTCATGGACTTGCCAATCACCTTAAAGTCTTGTGGCTTGCTAGCGTTGGCGCGCAAGCCATACAGCAGCACATCGTCCATGGCAAAGGCATCCACCTTTTTGTTGGCAACCATGCCAAATGCTTCCGCATGGTCTTGGGCTTCCACGATGTTCATCTTGAGCCCTCGCTCATTGTTGATGCGTTCCAGTGTTTTGATGTTGGTGGTGCCTTTGGTCGAGGCTACCTTTTTCTGCGTAAGGTCTTCCAGTCTTTCCAGCCCTGAATCGGTGCGCACTAAGAAGCGCGACGCTGAGATGAAGTGCGCAATGGTGTAGTCCACTTGTTTGCGCCGCTCGGCCGTGTTGGTGGTGGAGCCGCATTCCATCGCAGCCTTGCCTTCCGCAATGCTGGGGATGCGGGAGGCAGACGTGACCGGCATGTAGCGCACCTCGAGTTTGGGGATCTTGAGTTCGCGCTCCAGCGCGCTAACGATCTTGGCGCAGATGTCCATGGCGTAGCCAATGGGCTGTTTTTTGTCGTCGAAGTAAG
>JBIIYT010000158.1:0-5976 GCA_044346675.1 Rhodoferax sp.
TCGTGGCTGTGAAGGCTCCTGGCTTTGGTGACCGTCGCAAGGCGATGTTGGAAGACATCGCCATCTTGACTGGCGGCAAAGTGATCGCTGAAGAAGTGGGCATGTCGCTGGAAAAAGTGACTTTGGCCGACCTGGGCTCTGCCAAGCGCATCGAAGTGGGCAAAGAAAACACCATCATCATCGACGGTACAGGTTCTGCTGCCGACATCGAAGCCCGCGTGAAGCAAGTGCGCGTGCAAATCGAAGAAGCCACTTCTGACTACGACCGTGAAAAGCTGCAAGAGCGCGTGGCCAAGTTGGCTGGCGGTGTTGCCGTGATCAAGGTGGGTGCTGCTACCGAAGTCGAAATGAAAGAAAAGAAAGCCCGCGTAGAAGACGCACTGCACGCTACCCGCGCTGCCGTGGAAGAAGGCATTGTGGCTGGTGGCGGTGTGGCTCTGCTGCGCGCCAAGCAAGCTGCTGGCACCATCAAGGGTGACAACGCGGACCAAGAAGCCGGTATCAAACTGGTGCTCAAGGCCATCGAAGCGCCCCTGCGCGAGATCGTGTTCAACGGCGGCGGCGAAGCGTCTGTGGTGGTCAATGCAGTTTTGGCTGGCAAAGGCAACTACGGTTACAACGCAGCCAACGAGAGCTATGGCGACATGATCGACATGGGTATCTTGGACCCCACCAAAGTGACCCGCACTGCACTGCAAAACGCAGCGTCTGTGGCCGCTTTGATGTTGACCACCGAATGCATGGTTGCTGAAGCCCCCAAGGCTGAAAGCGCTGGCGGCGCTGGCGACATGGGTGGCATGGGCGGCGGCATGGGTGGTATGGGCGGCATGGGCATGTAATTTTGCTCCTTGCCTGACGACCTACAGCGTCGTTGGTTGGGCTTGCCGTACCGTAGAGGTACTGTCATCGTCCAACCGCCTAGCTGTAGATCGCCATGCTGCGTCGAGTAGCTCTTTTGTTCTCAACAAAAATAAAAACCCGCATGGCGTGAGCCCTGCGGGTTTTTTTGCGCAGTATTTCCGGGGTTAGCCGTTTCTTGCAAGCACAGCTTCGAGCTCCACCTGCAGTTGCTGCGCAGACTCAAAGTGAATGCCGTGCCAACCCAACTCTCTGGCGGCTTGCACGTTGCCCAGTAAGTCGTCTATGAACACGGTTCGCGCTGGCTCTAGCTGGTAGCGGGTTTGCAGTAGTTGGTAAATGGCTGGCTCGGGTTTGATGATTTTCACGTCCCCCGAAAATATTCCGCCATCAAACCACTTCAAGAAGGCATTGTTTTTTTCCAAGGTGCGCGCATACGGCAGCGGCATGTTGGACAAAAAATAAAGTCTTAGCGGGCTGGCACCGGGCAAAGCACCGTCGGTAAAGCCACCCGTAGCCAAACCTTCCCCCGCCCAAGCGCTGCGCTGCAGGTGCAGCCGCTCTAAAAGCGCCACGCTGTCGGCCATGGGGATAAGCAATTCACCAATGCGCCCTACCAGTTCAGCCAAGGCGTCAGGGTTCAGATCCAGACGCTGGGCGGTGCGCTGCACCACCACGTCCATCGCCAGCGTACCGCGGTCAAAGTTATTCCAATCCGCATGCGCAAACACGGCATGCGCCAAATGCCCGGCTTGCGAAGGGGTGCTTGCTTGCGCCGGGAAGTACTGCGCCACCAGCTCCACCGGGCGCCAGGTGAACAGCACTGCACCAAAGTCAAAAACAATGTTCACGCGCGGCTCATCCCCGCAAACGTGCTAGCAAGCCAGCAGTGGAGGGGTCTAGGCCCACCGCATCGCCACTGGCGAGGCGGGGTTCTATGTCTTTGGCCAGCACCTTGCCCAGCTCTACCCCCCACTGGTCAAAGCTGTTAATGCCCCACAGCGAACCACTCACAAACACGCGGTGCTCTTGCAGCGCAATGAGCGCACCCAAGGCTGCAGGAGTGAGGTCGTCCAGTAGCAAGAAAGTGCTGGGGCGATTGCCGGGGAAGTGACGGTGCCCATCGGCATCTGCCTTGCCCACCAACAGTGCCTTGGCCTGCGCCAACACATTGGCCAGCAGCAGTGGGTGATGGCCCGCAAGATCATGGCGCGGTTTTTTGACCGCCACAAATTCCACCGGAATCACATCGCGCCCTTGGTGCAACATTTGAAAGTAGGCATGCTGGCCGTTGGTGCCCGGCTCGCCCCACAGCACCGGCGCGGTGGCATAGGGCAAGGTCTGCCCGTTGGCATCCACCCGCTTGCCGTTGCTCTCCATCTCTAGTTGTTGCAAATAGGCGGGCCAATGGCGCAAGGCGCTGTGGTAAGGCGCAATGCTGCGGCTGCTAAAGCCATGAAAGTTGCGGTACCACACATCGAGCAAGGCTAAACGTATGGGTAAGTTTTGCTCCAGCGGTGCGACTCGAAAGTGTGCGTCCATCGCATGCGCCCCGGCCAAAAATTCGCGAAAGCCCTTGGCACCAATCGCAATAGCAACAGGCAAACCAATGGCCGACCACACCGAGTAGCGCCCCCCCACCCAGTCCCAAAAGCCAAAGGTGGTGCTGATGCCAAAGTCCTGCGCCGCTTGCACATTGGTGGTGAGCGCTACAAAGTGCCGGGCAATATCGGTGCCACCCTGTTGCGCAAACCAGCGCTTGGCAGAGTGGGCATTGGTCATGGTGTCAATGGTGGTGAAGGTCTTGCTAGCTACCAAGAACACGGTGCTACTGGCTTGCAGATGGCGCAACTTGGCGGCAAGCTCGTGGCCGTCTACATTGCTGACAAAGTGAAACCGCTTGCCTGTAGTTGCAAAGGCATCCAGCGCCAACACCGCCATCTGTGGCCCCAGGTCAGAGCCGCCTATGCCAATGTTCACCACATCGGTAATGCTGGCATCCGCGCGCAGTGCCTCGGCGTAGGCCAACATGGCCTCTAATGTTGCGTGGGTCTGGAGTTGCTCTTGCGCTAGCAATTGAGGCGCTTTTTGCGCCGACTCTTGCTCGGCTCGCGGCGGGTTTCGCAACAAAAAATGCATCACCTGGCGGTGCTCGGTGGTGTTGATGGCCTCGCCCGCAAACATCGCGTCGCGGTGCGCCAGCACGCCGCTCTGAACCGCAAGCTCAAACAACAAATCTTGTGTGGCACCGTCAATCAAGTTTTTGGACAAGTCCGCAAACACATACGGCGCGCTTTGGCTGAAGGTGGCAACGCGGCTAGGGTCTTGGGCAAAGGCAATACGCGCATCAAAGTGCTTGCCTGTTGCGTCAAAGGCTTGTTGCAACAGGCTCCAAGCGGGAGTGTGGTCGCAACGGGTGCGCTGGATGGTTTCCAATCGGGTAGGGTCCATAGCTTAGGCGGCGAGCAAAAGTTGTTCTAGCTTGACCGCATCGGCACAAAACGCGCGTATACCCTCGGCCAGCTTCTCGGTGGCCATGGCGTCCTCGTTCAAGGCCAAGCGAAACTGGGCTTCGTCTAAGTGCACCGGCTCTAGAGTGCTCGCCTTGGCAAGCTCAGGGTCCAAGGCGCGTACCAAGGGCTGCGACGTGGCAGCCAGTGTAGAGAGCAACTCAGGGCTGATGGTGAGCAAGTCGCAACCCGCCAGCGCCGTAATTTGCCCCACGTTGCGAAAGCTAGCGCCCATGACCTCGGTGGCAATGCCAAACTTTTTATAGTAGTTATAAATGCGGGCCACGGAGCGCACGCCGGGATCGTTCGCCCCGGCGTGGTCTGCCTCCACCCAGGCCGCACCCGCAGACTTTTTGTACCAGTCGTAAATACGCCCCACAAAGGGCGATATCAACTGCACCTTGGCTTGGGCACACGCCACGGCTTGGCAGAAGGAGAACAAGAGGGTCAGGTTGGTACGAATGCCCTTGCGCTCTAGCTGCTGTGCGGCGGCAATGCCTTCCCACGTTGCGGCCACTTTTATCAGCACCCGGTCTATGTGCACGCCTTGGGCTTGGTACAGCTCTATCAAGCGCTCACCACGGGCAACAGTGGCATTGGTGTCAAAGCTTAAGCGCGCGTCCACTTCGGTAGACACCCGCCCGGGGATGATGCTCAAAATCTCGCACCCAAAGCGCACCAGCAGTCTATCCACCACCTCGTCCAGCGCGCGGCCTCTAAACGCCTGCACTGTGTCTTTGAGCAAAGGTGCATAGTCGGGCTTTTGCACCGCCTTCAAGATGAGCGAGGGGTTGGTGGTGGCGTCGGTGGGCAAGTAGCTGGCTATTTGCCTGAAGTCGCCCGTATCGGCCACCACGGTGGTGAATTGTTTGAGCGCGTCTAGTTGTGTCGGAATGGAGTTCATAGCTTGAATTATCTGTGAAACAAAGTTACATTACAACTTCAATTTTTTGGTAACTATAAATCATGACCTTCGATCTTGTCTTGTTTGGTGGCACAGGCGACTTGGCTTGGCGCAAACTCATGCCAGCCCTGTTTCAGGCTTTTCGCCATGGCACATTACCGGAAGGTGGTCGCATTATTGGGGTCGGGCGTGACAACATGACGAGCGAGCAGTACCGCGCCCTCATGCAAGCCCGGTTTGACAAGGTAGAGCTGGCCAAGCGCCCCAGTGCGCAGGAGTTTGCGCGTTTTGCCGCACTGCTTGAATTTGTGCGCATGGACCTGTCCCAACCCGCCGACTATGCCGCGCTGGCCAGTACCCTACGTGAGCGCAATGCGGCCACGGTGGTCATGTACGTAGCCACAGCGCCCGCCCTGTTTACCACCGTGTGCGAGCAACTGGCCGCCTGTGGGCTCAACACCCCCCACACCCGCGTAGTTCTGGAAAAGCCGTTGGGCCACGACTTGGCATCGAACCGCGCTATCAATAAAACCGTGCGCAGTGTGTTTGAAGAAAAACAAATCTTTCGCATAGACCACTACTTGGGCAAGCCTGCAGTGCAAAACCTGTTTGCGCTGCGCTTTGGCAACGCGCTGTTTGAGCCCCTGTGGCGGCGCGAACACATTGCCAACATCCAAATCACCATTGCCGAAGAGCTGGGCGTGGAGAGCCGTGGCGCGTTCTATGAGACGACCGGTGCCCTGCGCGACATGGTGCAAAACCACGCGCTGCAACTGCTGTGCGCCATCGGCATGGAGCCGCCCATCAACGCGCATGCCGATGCCATACGCGACGAAAAACTCAAAGTGTTGCGCTCGCTCAAACCTTGGACGCTGGACGCGCTGGCACAAGACGCCATTCGTGGCCAATACGGGGCTGGTGCCAGCAATGGCGAGAGAGTGCCCGCCTACCGGGAGGAGCCAGGGGTTCATCCGCACAGCAACACCGAGACCTTTGTCGCCCTGCGCACCGAGATTTCTAATTGGCGCTGGGCGGGGGTGCCGTTTTACATTCGCACCGGCAAGAGGCTGGCAGGGCGCGACGCCCACATTGTGGTCAATTTCAGACCCACACCGCATGCCATTTTCAACTCACAGATAGGCATAGCTAACCGGCTAGTGATTAACCTGCAACCCAAAGACGGGCTGGAACTGCACCTGCTAGCGCAGGGGCGAGAAAATCGTCAATCCCGCGCAGGGCTTGGAACGAGCGCATCACAAACCCTGGCACCTGTGCAACTGGACCTAGACTTTGACAAGCGCTTTGGCTCCGAGCGGGTAGGCGCGTACGAGCGACTGCTACTGGACGTGATCGACGGCAGGCTCAACCTCTTTGTGCGCAGTGACGAGCAAGAAGAGGCTTGGCGCTGGGTAGAGCCCATATTGCAATTTTGGGCCAATGCCCCGCATGGCCCCAGGCCCTATGCATCAGACACTTGGGGGCCCAGTGCTTCTAGCGCCATGATTGCGCGCGATGGCTTTTGCTGGAGTGAAGAGGCTTGAGCACCCAAGCTCGCTAATTTAAGGAACGCCTGTGCTGGACCGTATCAAAGCATCCCTCCCCTCATTGGCCCCTGCCGAGCAGCGCGTAGCCAAGCTCTGCCTGGCCGACCCACGTGCCTTTGCCAAGCTGCCGGTGGGCGAGCTGGCCGACCGGGCCCATGTG
>JBIIYT010000159.1:0-5902 GCA_044346675.1 Rhodoferax sp.
CTTTGCGACGCTTCAGTTGCCCGCAATTTCAGCACCTTGCTGGGGATAAAAACGCTAGTTTTCGTCCCGCCTTTGAATCTATCTGCCTTTGACTGACTGGGTGTTTCCACACCCAGACAGGCCGATATCCCAAGCGCCTTGGATAGGCGCCTTTACTAATGAACTTCGAAGAACTCAAACTGGCCCCGGCCATTGTCAAAGCCGTGCGCGAGCATGGATACGAGACCCCCACCGCCATTCAGGCACAAGCCATCCCCCTGGTTTTAGAGGGCCATGACCTGTTGGGCGGTGCCCAAACTGGCACCGGGAAAACCGCCGCTTTTGTGCTGCCACTGCTACACCGACTCAGCATGAGCCGCAGCGCCCAAAACAAATTTGGTGGCACTGGCATACGCGCCTTGGTGCTCACCCCTACCCGCGAATTGGCCGCCCAAGTGGAAGAGTCCGTTCGCACCTACGGCAAATACCTACAGCTCTCCAGCACCGTCATTTTTGGCGGTGTGGGCATGAACCCACAAATTTCCAAAGTCAAAAAAGGCGTGGACATTTTGGTGGCTACCCCCGGCCGCCTGCTGGACCTGATGCAACAAGGCATGCTGGACCTGGGTCAAGTGCAAATGCTGGTGCTAGACGAAGCGGACCGTATGCTGGACATGGGTTTTATCCATGACGTGAAAAAAGTACTGGCTGCAGTGCCCAAAGAAAAACAGAGTTTGCTGTTTTCTGCCACCTTCAGCGATGAAATTCGAGACTTGGCAGCCACCCTGCTCAAGAATCCCCAAAGCGTACAAGTTACGCCGCGCAACACCACGGTGCAGCGCATCACCCAGGTGATTCACCCCGTGGGCCGCGGCAAGAAGAAGGCCTTGCTAGCCCACATCATTCAGGAACAAAACTGGAGCCAGGTGCTGGTGTTCACCCGCACCAAGTTTGGCGCCAACAACGTGGCCGAGTTTTTGGAGAAAAACGGCATCACCGCCATGGCGTTGCATGGCAACAAAAGTCAGTCGGCCCGTACCCAAGCCTTGAGCGGTTTTAAGAGCGGCGAAGTGCGGGCCTTGGTGGCGACCGACATTGCGGCGCGCGGCATCGATATTGACGACCTGCCCCATGTCGTGAACTATGAAATCCCGAATGTGAGCGAAGACTATGTGCACCGCATTGGCCGCACCGGTCGGGCAGGAGCAGACGGCGCTGCGGTCAACTTGGTGTGCCTGGACGAAGAAGGCTTCATGCAAGACATTGAGCGCTTCACCAAGCAAACCATTGAAGTGAAAATTGTGGAAGGTTTTGGCCCGGAAGCCGGTGAAAGAGCCGAGCCCATTGCCATGGGCCGCCAAACCATTTGGGGTGGCGCTGGCAAGCCACCTAGCCGCGACGTGATGCAAGCAGCGGCCAAAAATGCGCGCACCGAAATGCTGCAGCGCGTGCGCGAGAGCAAAGCCGCACGCCCCGGCGGAGGTGGCAATGCCGGTGGTGGCCGCGGTGGGCATGGCCCACGTGGCACTGGCACCAACGCAGGCAACGGTGGCGGATTTGCAGGTGGCCGTAGCGGCGAACATGCGCCACGCCCGCAGGGTGCGCGTGCACCCCAGGGTCAGGGCCGCAATCGTCCAGCCGGCGGCGGTATGGGTAATGGCTTGGGCAATGGCCCCTCCGGCGGCTTTGGTGGCGATCGTGCTCCGCGTGCACCCCAAGGCCAGCCCGACCCGATGCGCACTAGCGTAGACATGATGGCCGAGCGTGGCGCTCGCCGCGGCGGCGGTGGCTACGGTGGCGGCAACCGCAATGGTGGAGGCGGTGGTTACGGCGGCGGCTCCGGTGGAGGCCGCTCTGGTGGCTTTGGCGGTGGTGGCGGCACGCGTGGGCCTAGTGGCTCGCGAGGTGGCCCGTCTGGGCGTTAATTTCCACCGGGTGCAACGTAGCAGCACACCAAACCAAGGGGCCCTAGCGGCCCCTTTTCCATGGAAGCCTATTTCTTAAAAGCCCACTTAGCCCTAATTTATCCTTCAATTAGCCCCGCACAAACAGCGTGACCAACGGGTCTGGACCCGCCTGGCGGCTCCAGTGCCCATGTACGGTGGGGTCAAAAGTTTGCCCCTCGGGCAGCAAGTCTGCAGAGTAAAAATGCTCACCCGGTTTAAAAATACGCGATACGCCACCTTGGATGCCAATTTCCATCTGGCCGCTCAAGATAAACACCCACTGCGTATAGCCCGAACAATGAAACTGGCTACGAAAGCCGACTGGGCTGGTGCGCAACTGGTAGCCACCTGAGGCAAATAGCTCAGACAGCATGGACTGGGGCGTGCCCTGCTCCAGCGCCAGCACTTCTTCGCGGAACTGGGCGCGTCCGTCCACGTCAGTAAATAAAACAACTTTGGTAAATGTAGCCATGGGCATCTTAGGTATGTTTTGATGCGGTCATTATTCCCCAAACGATGTGGTGCACAATGCGCCTATGAGACTTCTGCACACCATGTTGCGCGTGGGCAATCTGCAACGCTCCATCAACTTCTACACTAGGGTGCTGGGCATGCAGTTGCTGCGCACCTCGGAAAATCAAGAATACAAATACTCACTGGCCTTTGTGGGCTATGGCGGTAACCCCGACCAAGCCGAAATCGAGTTGACCTACAACTGGGGTACCGAGAGCTACGACATGGGCACCGCCTTTGGTCACATTGCCTTAGGTGTGCCAGATGTTTATGCCGCTTGCGATGCCATCAAGGCCGCAGGGGGCAACGTGACACGTGAGCCGGGCCCAGTCAAAGGAGGCAAGAGTCTGATCGCCTTCGTGACGGACCCCGATGGCTACAAAATCGAGCTCATCCAGCGCGAGGAACGCGCCGCAGGCGCAGGCCTAGGCTAGCAAAACTAAGGCTTCTGCGCCGCCACCTTGAGCGCGTGGGTGTTGATCGCCAACTGCGTAATACGCGCCCAGTCGCTCTGGGCCAGCGCATCGGCCGGCACCAGCCAAGAACCGCCCACACACGCCACATTGGGCAAGGCCAAAAATTCGTGCGCATTGTGCAAAGTAATGCCGCCGGTGGGGCAAAACATGGCATCAAAAAACGGGCCACTCCAAGCCTTGAGCATGCCCACCCCTCCAGCTTGCATGGCAGGGAAAAACTTGAGTTGGTGAAAGCCCTCTTCTTGCGCCAGCATAATTTCGCTACCCGTCGCCACGCCGGGCAATAGGGCCAAGCCCACATCTCTGCAAGCCTGACCCACCGCAGAGGTGTAGCCAGGGCTTACTGCAAAGCGCGCGCCAGAAGAAGCGGCGGCCTGCGCATCTGCACGCGAACGCACGGTGCCAGCTCCCACCACTGCTTCAGGCACATCCCGCGCAATGGCTTCGATGCACGCCAATGCCTGCCGAGTGCGCAAAGTGACCTCCAACATGCGAATGCCGCCTGCCACCAAGGCACGGGCCATGGGCACGGCATGGGCTATGTCGTTTAAGACGATGACAGGTATAACCGGTGCGTCTTGCATGACTTGCAAGGCAGTTATTGAGGTCGACGAGGTCAGGGAAGTAGGTGTGCTCATGCCATAGCTCCAAGTTCAGTCCACACAAATCGAAAGCGTCATTTTGAAGACCACACTGCCACCGCGCAACAGCCGCTCAAAGCCAGCTGCATGCGCCCTCTTCCGCAGTCAAGGCATTGCGCCGCATATTGGCGAACAGTTCGCGCCCCATGCCATGGCCATTTGCGTTGCGCAAAGCTTCGGGCATAACGGCAACAGTGCGCGCCGCCCACTCTGCGTCATCCACCAAGACCTGCAGCATGCCGGCGTTGGCATCCAAACGGATGCGATCACCCGTTTGTACCTTGGCCAATGGGCCGCCGACACAGGCCTCGGGCGACACATGAATAGCCGCAGGCACCTTGCCCGATGCGCCGCTCATGCGCCCATCCGTTACCAGCGCCACCCGAAAACCCTTACCTTGCAGCACCGCCAGCGGGGGGGTGAGCTTGTGCAACTCCGGCATGCCATTGGCCTGCGGACCTTGCCAACGCACCACACACACCACGTCATGGTTCAATTCATCGGCATGAAAGGCGTGGTGCAATTCGTCTTGTGAATCGAACACCCGGCACGGTGCCTCAATCACATGGCGGTCATCCGGAACGGCTGATATTTTGATCACACTACGGCCCAAGTTGCCTTGTAGTAGTTTTAGCCCGCCACTGGGGCTAAATGGTGCGCTCGCGGGGCGCAACACGGCGTCGTCTTGGCTGGCACCTGCATCCAACCACTGCAAAGTGCCGTCTTGCTTGGAGGAAGGAATGGCCGTGAATTCACGCAAGCCCCCCGCGCGCACCGTCAACACCTCGGCATGCATCAGGCCCGCGTCCAGCAACTCACGTATGACGTAGCCCGGACCACCTGCCGCCTGAAATTGGTTCACATCAGCGCTGCCGTTGGGGTACACGCGGCTCAGCAATGGCACTACGTCGGACAGCGCGGAGAAGTCGTTCCAGTCAATCACAATCCCCGCACTGCGCGCCACGGCCACCCAGTGAATCAGGTGGTTGGTGGAGCCGCCCGTGGCCAAGAGCGCCACCATGGCATTCACAATGCAGCGCTCGTCCACCACGCGGCCAATGGGGGCGAAGCGTTGGGTTTTGACAATGCCGACCACGGTACGCGTGGCCTCGCGGGTGAGCTCTTCGCGCACATCCGCACCGGGGTTGATGAAGGCGGTGCCCGGCACATGCAGGCCCATGGCTTCGAGCAGCATTTGGTTGCTATTGGCCGTGCCATAAAAGGTGCAGGTACCCGGCCCGTGGTAGGCAGCAGACTCAGCGGCCAACAACTCTGTGCGGCCCACCAAGCCCTGGGCAGCCAGCTCGCGCACCTTGCCTTTTTCATTGTTTGACAAGCCCGATGTCATGGGGCCTGCGGGCACAAACACCACCGGCAAGTGACCAAAGTGCAGCGCGCCAATCAGCAAGCCCGGCACAATTTTGTCGCACACCCCCAGCATCAGTGCAGCATCGAACACATCGTGACTCAGCGCAACGGCAGTAGCCATGGCAATGGTGTCGCGCGAGAACAGGCTCAGTTCCATGCCCGGTGTACCTTGGGTCACGCCATCGCACATAGCGGGCACGCCCCCGGCCACCTGGGCGGTAGCACCCCAGCGGCGCGCTTCGGCTTTGATGATGTCGGGGTAGTGCTGCAAGGGAGCGTGTGCCGAGAGCATGTCGTTGTACGCGGTGACGATGCCAATATTGGGAGCAAATTCGGCCACCACCTTGAACTTGTCCAGTGCTGTGGCCCGCTGCTTATCAGGCGCAGGCATGGCCGCAAAAGCATGCGCCACATTGGCGCAACCCATGCGCTGGGCACCCGGTGCGCGATTGGCCGCCGCATCTAGCCGCGCTAGGTAGGCGGTGCGCGAAGGGGCGCTGCTGGCAACAATGCGCTGGGTGACGGTTTGCACGACGGAATGAAGTTTCATGGTTTTTAGGTAACTAAATTACACAGGCATGGTACCGCGCCTGAGCAAAAAAGTCCGTTGGGAAAGTAACCAAGGGGTTACGAAATAAGGACACACTTCACTGGCGCGTGGACGGTCACAGGGCGTCGGGGCACTCTGCTACGCGACTGTCCCCCGCCCTTTGGGCTCCTCCTTTATGCCGCTTCGCAGAGCACCCCACCGCCCTGTGCCCTTGCGGTTTTGAAGACTCCACCACAAGTCTCTGAAGGTCTGCCATTTGCCTTACAGTTACGGGCCCACTTTTATTTAACCCATAACGAAATTTCAACCTAAATCCGGCAGTTACCCAGTCGCTGGCAGCGCATCTGGCGGCCTGAATGGGCTAAGTACTGGAGCGATTTTGTCGCTCACATAGCGCAGCAGTACTGCCCATCGGTCTATCACCTTGAA
>JBIIYT010000160.1:0-5868 GCA_044346675.1 Rhodoferax sp.
AATAAAAGACCCAAGCGCTGACGCATCCAGCCGGTCACACGCCCGTCATAACCCCGCCAAAACAGACCGTGGTGCACCAAAATCGTGTCCGCTTGGGCGGCCACAGCGGCCTCGATCAGGGCCAAACTGGCCGTCACACCCGAAACGATTTTGCGCACCTCCAGGCCCCCCTCTACCTGCAAGCCGTTGGGACCATAGTCTTTAAATTGGGCGGGCTCAAGCAAAGCGTCTAGCGCGGCAACAAGCTGGTGGCGATCCGTCATAGGGGAAATAGGCTTAAGGGGGTGATAGGGATGATGCCACGGATATAGGCTCAAGCGTACTGTCACATCCCACTCCCGCAGCAATCCAGCGCTTGGCAAAGGGTGCTACCAAACGCGAGATGCCCGGGGCCATCCAGCGCAGCAGCTTTGGCAGGGCAGCAGCGACCACGGCATGGGTATCGATGATCGCACCGCAGCGGTATTGAGACTGTGCCGCACTCCAGCGCAGGGCCTGACACGGGCCCACCCGTCGACGGGACAACACCATGCCCAGTGGGCATGGCTCTGCGAGGCAGCATATGCCGCAGCCATTGCAAGGCGACCCAACCAAGGGTTTGGCAGGGGCAAGCGGTTCAATATGGATGATCTGGGTGTGATGCGCCATGGAATTGCGTCAATGTAACGCACCCCAACTGCGGATGACGCGCTTGCGCTCTACAATTTGGCCCAGACCGCAGCTTGTGCGCGGCCATAGCTGGAAAATATTCATGAAACGCTTTTGGTTGCTGTTTTCCCAAACCACTACCATCCTGTTGGCAGGCTACTTTGTCGTGGCCACCCTCAAACCGCAATGGCTCGACCGCACCCCATCGGTATCAGGGGCTATTGCTCTGCTACAAGCTCCCGCAGGTGACGCAAGCGAAGCCCCCTCGGGCAGCTTTCGCACAGCGGCCCAAAAGGCGTCTGGCGCGGTAGTCAGCATCAATACCAGCAAGGCCGCCCCGAAAAACCCCCTCGCCAACGACCCTTGGTTTCGCTTCTTTTACGGCGACCAAGGCAACGAGCCACAAACCGGTTTGGGCAGCGGCGTGATCGTAAGCCCCAGTGGCTATATTTTGACCAACAACCATGTGATTGAAGGGGCCGATGAGATCGAAGTCATCCTCAACGACGGCCGCCGCACGCCCGCCAAAATCATTGGCACCGACCCCGACAGTGATTTGGCGGTATTGAAAATCACCTTAGACAAACTGCCCACCATTGTGCTGGGCAACTCTGACGCTTTGCAAGTAGGCGACCAGGTGCTCGCCATTGGCAACCCCTTTGGCGTAGGCCAAACCGTCACGGGCGGCATTGTCAGCGCTTTGGGGCGCAACAAGCTCGGCATCAATACGTTTGAAAACTTCATTCAAACTGATGCCGCTATCAATCCCGGCAACTCAGGTGGCGCTTTGATCGATACCAGTGGAAATTTGCTGGGAATTAACACGGCTATTTACTCGCGTTCGGGCGGCAGCATGGGCATTGGATTTGCCATACCGGTCTCCACCGCCAAACAGGTGCTCGAGGGTATTGTCCGAGACGGCCGGGTCACCCGTGGGTGGATAGGCGCTGAGCCTAGCGACTTATCGCCGGAGCTGGCAGAAGCATTTGATGTGAAGGCCGACTCTGGTGTCATCATCAGCGGCATCGTACAAAACGGGCCAGCGGCCCAAGCGGGCATTCGGCCTGGAGACGTCATCATCAGCATTGCCGAGCGCCCTATTCCTGACATTGCGCAGCTGATGTCTACCGTTGCATCGCTGCAACCTGGCGTGCCCGCTCGGTTCACGATTGAGCGAAAAAACAAACGTATGGAATTGAGTGTCACCCCAGGCGTGCGCCCTAGGCCTAAAGCGCTGCCACCAGCGCCGCAAAGATAAATTAGCTCAGGCCTGCGAAGAGGGAGCCGTCTCTGGCGGGGCTTGCGTGTGTTTAATGAAAATCTGCGCTGCCCATATCCCCACCTCATACAACAACACCATAGGCACCAACAACGCAATCATGGAGACCGGGTCAGGTGGCGTGACCAAAGCCGCTATGGCCGCAGCAGCTACCACGAAGTAGGAACGAAAGGCTTTCAGCTGAGTTACGGTCACAATGGACATGCGCGCCAAAATAACCACCACGATGGGTACCTCGAAAGCCACCCCAAACGCAATGAACATCGTGATCACAAAGTCCAGGTACACCTCAATGTCTGGACTGACGGCCACCGATATGGGCGCCATTTTTTGTATCGCAGGAAAGGCCTGCCCAAAAACAAAAAAGTAACAAAAGGCTGCCCCCATGTAAAACAACAGGGTGCTGGCCGCTACCAAAGGCAAAACCAATTTCTTCTCGTGTTTATACAGGCCCGGTGCGACAAAGGCCCACACTTGGTAAAGAATCCAAGGCAAAGACAAGCCGATAGCGGCCATGACGGTTACTTTGATAGGCACCAAAAAGGGCGACACCACGCCCACCGCAATCATGCGCGAACCCTCTGGCAAAGACTTAACCAAAGGCAGCGCTAAATAATCGTACAAATGCGATGGCCCCACCAAAACCAGCAAGGCCACGAACACCACACCGATGCCATAGAGCGCATACAACAAGCGGTCGCGCAGCTCATACAAGTGCTGCACAAAGGGTTGTTCCGTTCCGGCTAATTCGTCTTCTTTTTTTTCAGAATCTGTCATGTGCTGCTTTTACGAGGACGAAAACGCGCTACCCGCGCTGCACCTGACTGGGCTTTGGAGCGGGTGCCCGTGCGTGCCTTGTACCAATTAGGGGTAGCAGCCACCTTGATGCGCCAATTTTTTTTGGGGTGTTTGTACTCAGGGAAGCTGGCGTAAGGGTCGCTGGAAAGCCCTTCGGTGGCAAGGTGGGTTGCTTCAGCCCAGCTCTTCTCAAACTCTGCCGAACTGGTCTGAATAGTGCTGTGCACATCTCGCGCGGCATTTTCCATGGTGTCGCGCATTTTCTTGAGTTCGTCTAGCTCCATAGATCGGTTCACCTCGGCTTTGACATCAGCCACATAGCGCCGCGCACGGCCCAACAAGGTGCCCAGCGTTTTTGCCAAAGCGGGTAATTTCTCGGGGCCAATCACCACCAAGGCAATCGCACCGATGATGGCAATTTTGGTAACCCCAATATCAATCACAGATCAATGCCCCATTGAAACCAAAGTGCAGGCCACCTGCTACATCACGCTTTGGTTTTGGCTTCAACATCAATGGTTTCTTGGGCGGTTTTAGCGGTGGTGCTCACTTGCTGCGGGGCAGCGGCAGGAGTCTCAGCGGCTTTGTCAGCACCGTCTTTCATTCCATCTTTAAAGCCTTTGACGGCACCACCCAAGTCAGCGCCAATATTGCGCAGCTTCTTGGTGCCAAAAATCACCACAACGATGACCAACAAAATAATCCAATGAGTAACAGAACCAAATCCCATGACACACTCCTAATGAATAAAACCGATTTTAGTCGGCGATACCAAGCTCGCCGCTAAAGCCTTTTAATTTGCCCCAAAATTACCCGCGCAACCAAGGTCGCGGCCCACCAATCACATGAAAGTGCAGGTGTTGCACTTCCTGCCCACCCTCCGCTCCCGCATTGGCCTGCAACCTAAAGCCCCCTTGGGGGTAGGGGTTACAGCCTTCTTGCAAAGCCAGCTTAGGCACCAGCGCCATCATGCGCCCCATCAGGGCGGCATGCTCTGGGCCAATGTGCGCCATGGATGCAATGTGCGCTTTGGGTATCAGCAAAAAATGCACTGGAGCCCAAGGGTTGATGTCGTGAAAAGCCAAAAACTCTTCATCCTCGTGCACCACTTTAGCGGGTATCTGTTTCGCAACGATCTTGCAAAACAGGCAATTAGGATCGTGCTGGGCAGCCCTATCGCTCATGCTGGCATCTCCATCGCTTGGCCTTTATTCATGGCCACAAAACCGGTGATGATGCGGTACAAAAACCAAATGGAGATTGCAGTCCAGGCAATCCAACCCGGAACAACAAACATCAACCACAATGGAAGTGTCACCAAATACAACACGCCTGCTATCACCACCGTACGGATACGCCAGCGAAAGTGAGATGCATGCCAGGTGCCCTGTGCAGCATCGCGCTTAACCAAGTCCAGTACCAAAGCGGCAATCAAAAGCACTGTGCCAAACTGCCCGCCAGGCACCACCGCACCAATGGCCACAATCAGGTGCAACACATAGCTGATGGTGCCAATCGTGTTGAGCGACTGCAATTGCTCTGGGGTCGCGAGATCTTGGTTCATGAGGTTTCCCCATCGCGGGCTTGGGCTTTGCGCAGGGCTTTTTCTTCAATGCCGCTGGTGCCTGCACGGCGGTTGAGCTCAGCTACCACGTCTGCAGGGGCCAAATCGTAATGGGCCAAAGCGATCATGCAGTGAAACCACAAGTCGGCCACTTCGCCCACCAGCTTAGATTTATCGCCACCGTGGTCCGCATCTTTGGCGGCCATGACCACTTCGGTAGCCTCTTCACCAATTTTTTTCAAAAAAGCATCGGGCCCTTTGTGCAGCAAGCGCGCCACGTAGCTAGCGCTAGGGTCACCGCCGTTGGCTGTCTTGCGGGTTTCGATCACCGCCGCCAAGGCGGCCAAGGAGTCGACTGAGTTGTGAGAGGTACTGGTAGCAGACATGTTTACAGTCATTTATAGATAGTTTGCGGGTCTTTCAAGACCGGCTCGGTACTTTGCCACACGCCGTCTTTCAAAATGCTGAAGAAGCAACTGTGCCGCCCCGTGTGGCAGGCAATACCAGGCTCATGCCCCAGCTGCGTGACTTTGAGCAAGACCACGTCGTTATCGCAATCCAAGCGTATTTCATGCACCGTTTGCACATGTCCGGACTCTTCCCCTTTGAACCACAGCTTGGCACGTGAGCGGCTGAAATACACCGCCCGGCCCAGCTCGGCGGTCTTTTGCAACGCCTCGCGGTTCATCCAGGCAAACATCAGCACATCGTTGCTGCCCTGCTCTTGGGCGATGACGGGCACCAGGCCCTGGGCATCCCATTTAATTGCGTCTAACCAGTTCATGGCGCAATTGTCGGTGATTCTGCAGCCTAGCCGCCCAAGACCACCGCAATCACCACCAACACCGCGCCCACAGCAGCCATTGCACCCAAGCCTTCGGCCAACCACACCCAAGCAAACATGGCGGCAAACACAGGCTCCATGGCGTAAATCAGCGCAGCTTGGTTGGCCGACACATGGCGCTGAGCCCTCGCTTGCAAAAACAGCATGGCGGCGGTGGCCACTGCGCCCAAGTACAGCAAGCCCAAAAATATCTCCAAGTCCACGCGCTGGGGAAGGCTTTGCAATGTTTCTAAGCCTCCGGCACTACCCCATGCACTGCACACCATCCAAACACAGCCCAATACCGCCATCCAAACGGTTTGCGTAGCAGCCAACTGGCGCGGCGCATGGTGGCTCGCGCGGTGGGACAACACAATCACATACAGCGCATAGCCCAGCGCCCCCAACACGGTGGCCAAGTCGGCCCACAGATCAGCCCCGCCCTCCCACGACATGAGTGCGATACCCGCGCAAGCCAATGCTGCTGCAGCCACTGCCAAGGGGCGCAGCCGGTTGCCAAAGAGCACCCCTAAGAAAGGCACCATCAGCACATTCAGAGAAGTTAAAAACGCACTGCGGTTAGACGAAATAGTTTGCAAGCCATAGGCCTGCAACACATACGACACCAACACCAGTGCGCCCAGCAGCCCACCATCGAGCCAGGTGCGCCGCGGCACGCGCCATGCAAACGGGGCCATGCACAGCGCCGCAATCACAAAGCGCAAGGCGCACACCTCTACCCCACTGAGCTGGGCG
>JBIIYT010000161.1:0-5861 GCA_044346675.1 Rhodoferax sp.
TTCAAGACCAAGTGACCCTGCATATAGCTCAGGTCCATCATCACAAGAACATGTAGCACCGTGCACATAAAGGTTTGCTGAACAGGAATGAAGAACCCCTGCTCCCCTAGACGAACGCGCATTGCATAGTGTCACAGGAGAAGTCCACCCGTTCACCCAAGGAGAACCCGGAGGGGCGTTCTGAACAAACCATGTAAAAGACTGAGTCTTAGGAACATCAGCCCATACATGAGCGGCAAAGAAAGAAAAGCACATTAGTGCCGATTGAGCAGCAACACGCAACAATTTATTTTTCATAGGAGTCTTTCTTCTTCGCGAATTTTTGGGTTTAGGATGCTCTGAATAACTCACCAGCAAGCATGCTAAGAAGGCGTTTGGCCAACCCGGAACGCAGCAAGCCCTAACAACCACCCACTGCAGACAGCTCTCAACCGGAGTAGCTTATTTACCAAACGCATGATTCAAGCCCCCTAAACTCTTGTCGTTAAAAAGTGGACGGGAGCTTACCGCATTTGCCAGTCAAGCTTGTCACCGCACTGCCCCAGCCCTCAAGTCCCGCGCCTAAGCGCCGATCAGTAAATGCATAATCCCTGAACATTTATGCAGCTTGTTCCCGTTAGCGTTGAAACCATTCGCATTGGTCACCCTCTGCCCTTTCCTTTGATGGACAAGGCCGGGGTGTTGCTGGCGCAAAAGTCGTTTGTGATTGAGTCTTTACAAGACCTGGTGACCATCTCGCAGCGCGGGGGAGGCCTCTACATTGACGTGGCCGACTCGGTGGAGCACCACCGCGCCTATATGGAGCGGCTGCACGGGATGGTGCGCGATGGCAAGTCGCTCGGGGTGATAGCGGGTACCAAGTTGGACGACGCCACGCCGAGTGAGCGCATGGCCTTGGAGAGCGAGCGCCCCGACTGGCTGGACCTGCAGGTGCAATGCAACTCGCTCTTGCGCGACCCCCAAGCCCTGCAATTTTTGGAGCGCCTAGAGCGCCTGAGCACCCGGCTGGGCAACTTGTCTAAGCGCAACCCAGACGGCACTTTGTTTGCACTCATCTACCTCTCGGCCACCGACTCCAATATGTACAGCGCCACCCACGCGCTCTTGGTGAGCGTAATGTGCGGCTTGGCCGCGCGCGAGGTGCTGAACTGGCCAGCCCCCGTGCAAGAGGTGTTGAGCAAAGTGGCGCTGACCATGAACCTGGGCATGACCGAGCTGCAAGACCGCCTGGCCCGCCAGGTGGAGCCGCCCAACGCCCGCCAGCGCGCGCTGATAGAGGGCCACGCTCAGCGCTCGGAAGAACTACTCGCCAGTTGTGGCGTGACCGATGCCACCTGGCTCCATGCCGTGCGTGAGCACCATACCCAGCTCCCAGGGGCCTTGGCCGACAAAGCCCCCTCGCAGCGCCTGGCGCGCTTGGTGCAGCGGGCCGATATGTTTGCCGCCCGGCTAGCGCCGCGCGCCGCGCGCGTGCCGGTGTCGCCCGCCGCGGCCATGCAGGCCTGCTATTTTGATGAAAACCGCCAGGTGGACGAGGCTGGCGCCGCGCTCATTAAAGCCGTGGGCATTTACCAGCCCGGCACCTTTGTGCGCTTGGCTACCGACGAGGTGGCCATCGTGATCAAGCGGGGGCTCAACACCACCACGCCGCGCGTAGCGGTGCTGATTAACCGCAGCGGCATACCTACCGTGGAGCCCACGGTGCGCGAAACCAGCCTGCGCGAGCACCGCATTGTGGCCAGCGTGGCGCACCGCGATGTGAAAGTCACCGTCAACTTAGAGCGGCTACTACCCCTCACCGCCACCCCAAACCCCGAGCGGCCCTGGTAATTAAGGGTTTACCCTAGTGCAGCGCCGAACACAGATACTCGGCGATGTGATTTAATACTGTTTGGTCACAAAATTACCATTCAGTTTAATTACATCCTCTTCCGTGCTGCACTCTTCTCACTTCTGTTTATATGCTTTGGCACGCCCCTGCGTTTGCGCACCAGGAGGGCGGGCATGAAAATCGCCATTGTGGGTTCGGGCATTTCAGGTTTGGCAGTGGCGCACCGCCTGCACGGTAAAGCCGACGTAACGCTGCTAGAAGCTGGCAGCTACTTTGGCGGGCACACCCACACCGTGGATATCACGCTGCCCGCCGCTGCAGGCGCGGGTACAGGCCAGCCCGTAACACACGGCGTGGACACCGGGTTTTTGGTGTTTAACGAGCGCACCTACCCGCAGCTCATTGCCTTGTTTGCCGAGCTGGGGGTGCAAACGGCGCGCTCGGACATGTCTTTCTCGGTACAAGTGCCGCATGATTTGGGCCGCCACGCGCTGGAGTGGAGCGGCTCATCGCTCAACACCGTGTTTGCGCAGCGGCGCAACCTGACCAATCCCCGCTTTTTGCGCATGCTGCGCGACGTGCTGCGCTTTAACAAGCTTGCCACCAGCATGGCCCTGCGCGGTGACGATGCGCAGCTCATGCAGCCCCTGTCTGAGTTTTTAGTGCAGCACGGCTTGTCACAAGAGTTTTGCGACTGGTATTTCTTGCCCATGCTGGGCTGCATTTGGAGTTGCCCGACCGACCAAATGCTGCAGTTCCCCGTGGCCACGATGATTCGGTTTTGCCACAACCACGGCCTGATCCAAGTGACCAACCGCCCCCAGTGGTGGACGGTAGCGGGCGGTGCGCGGCACTATGTGGACAAGATTGTTGCCAAGGTGGCGGACAAGCGGCTCAACACCCCGGTGCAGCGCATTCGCCGGGATGCACAAGGCGTGCTGGTGAGCACTGCTGGGCAAACTGAGCGCTTTGACAAAGTGGTGCTGGCCTGCCACTCAGACCAAGCGCTGGCGCTGCTGGAGCAACCCACACTGGCGGAGGCCGACACTTTAGGCACCATACGTTACCAGCCCAACCGCGCGGTGCTGCACACCGATGCGTCGGTGCTGCCCCGCACGCGCCGGGCCTGGGCAGCGTGGAACTACGAGCGTAGTTTGGGTAGTGGTAGCGGCTCGAACAGCAACCCGAACAGTAACCGGGTTTGCCTGCATTACCTCATCAACATGCTGCAACCCGTACCCTTTGCGCAACCGGTGGTGGTGTCGCTCAACCCCACACGGGAGATTGACCCCGCCCAAGTTCACGGCACCTTTGACTACGCCCACCCCGTATTTGACCTAGCTACCATTCGCGCCCAAACCCAAGTGCCCAGCCTGCAAGGCCAGCAACACACCTACTTTTGTGGCGCGTGGACGGGCTATGGCTTTCATGAAGACGGCCTCAAGTCCGGCCTAGATGTGGCTGCGCGCTTGGCACTATGACGAACGCAAGCAGCACAACCCCGACACCCGCCCAGCCCCTAATGGGTTTTGGCCAAGTGCGCCACACCCGGCTCAAGCCCGTGTGCCATGCGTTTGCCTACCCCACCTATTTTTTAATGCTCCCGCTGCGCAGCATGCAACGCTTTGGTGCGGGCGCGCTGGCCTACAACCGTTGGGGTGCTTTGAGCTTTTTTGATGCAGACCATGGCGACAAAATAGCCACAGGCACCGACGCAAAACAAGGCAGCGCACTGGCATGGCTAGATGCCTTGCTGCAAGCCCACGGCATAGACGATGCCACGGGCGAAGTGTGGCTGCACTGCTACCCCCGTGTGCTGGGTTTTACCTTCAAGCCCGTGAGCTTTTGGTATTGCCACCGCGCAGACGACAGCCTGCGCGCCGTGGTGGTGGAGGTGAACAACACCTTTGGCGAACGCCATTGCTATTTGCTAGACCACCCCCAGTATGGCGTGGAACAAAAGGCGAACAAGGTGTTTCATGTGTCGCCCTTTTGTCCAGTGGAGGGGGGCTACCGTTTTCGGTTCATGGTCACACCAGCGCGCACACGCACCGTGGCGCGTATTGACTATGACGATGCCAGCGGTCCCCTGATAGAAACCAGCGTGAGCGGCGAGCTGCTGCCCCTCACCCCCGCCACCCTGCGCCGCGCCTTGTGGCGCTACCCTGCCATGACCTTTGCGGTGGTAGCGCGTATTCACTGGCAGGCGCTGCAACTGTTCGTAAAACGCGTGCACTTCTTTAAAAAACCAGCGCCACCCGCCATCTTTACATCTCACCAAAGCTCCACCCGCTGAATCGAAACGCCCATGATGAACAGCACCGACACCACCACCTCCCAGGCCGAGTCTTTCTCGGCATTCACCATTCCCCAAGGCACACCCGCTGCCGCGCGCACCGTGCTCAAGCTGCTGCGCCGCTTGCGCCACGGCAGCCTCACGCTGCACTTGCCCGACGGCACCATGCAGCGCTTTGGAGCCGACGCGCTGCCCCACGCCACCTTGCACTTAAACAACTGGAATGTGTGCGCAGCCACGCTCAAGTCGGGCGATATTGGCTTTGCTGAAACCTATATTGCGGGGGACTGGACCACTCCCAGCCTGAGCGAACTGCTGCGCGTGCTCATTCAAAACCGTGCCGAGGTAGAGCGCGCGGTGTATGGCTCGTGGCTAGGCCGCTTGCTGTACCGCGTGAAGCACATCATGCATCGCAACACACGCGCCAACAGCAAAAAAAACATCCACGCCCACTACGACCTGGGCAATGCGTTTTACAGCCTGTGGCTAGACGAGACCATGAACTACTCTGCCGCCCTCTTTGGAGCAGACCGCACCCAGCCCCTAGCGCAAGCGCAGCAGGCCAAAGTGCGCCGTGCTTTGTCACTGGCAGGTGTGCAAGCGGGCGATCGGGTGCTAGAAATTGGCTGCGGCTGGGGCGCGCTGGCAGAGATGGCCACCACCGAATTTGGCGCGTCCACCGTGGGCGTGACGCTGAGCACCGAGCAACTGGCCTTTGCCACCGCGCGCATGCAGCGCTTGGGTGTGCCGCACGGCCCCGGCCAGCAAGCCGAGCTGCGGCTGCAAGACTACCGCGACATTACAGACGCACCCTTTGATGCTATTTGCTCTATTGAGATGATGGAGGCCGTGGGGCAAGAATACTGGTCCACCTACTTTGCCACGGTGGCCCAACTGCTCAAGCCAGGTGGGCGGGCCTGCATACAAACCATTGTGATTGACGACGCGCTGTTTGAGCGCTACGTGGGCTCCACGGACTTTATTCAGCAGTACATCTTCCCCGGCGGCTGCTTGCCCTGCCCACGCGAATTTCGCGCGCAGGCCCGCGCCGCGGGGCTGGAGGTGGTGGACGAATACGCCTTTGGCCACGACTACGCCGAGACCTTGAAGCGCTGGGCCCAAGCCTTTAGCGCGCAACGCGAACACGTATTAGCGCAAGGCTTTGACACCCGCTTTCTTCGCATATGGGACTTCTACTTGGCCTACTGCGAAGCGGCGTTTTGGGAAAACAACATTGATGTTGTGCAATACACCCTGCGCAAACCCGTGCAGTAATGGTGCCCATCTCACCATGCTCACACGCCGCACCCTCCTCGCCAGTTTGATAGCTAGCCCTTGGGCCTTGCGCCCTGGGGTGGCCCACGCCAACGTAGCACCACCGGCACAGGTGGCGGCTGCGCTGCCGGGTGCCAAGTGGGCGGGCTCGTCGCGCATGCGATTTTGGGGCTTGGATGTGTACGACGCCACGCTATTCGTCACCCCCGACTTTCGCGGCGCAAGCTTCGAACAACACCCCTTGGTGCTAGAGCTCACCTACTTGCGCAGCTTGCGCGGTAAGGCCATAGCCGAGCGCTCAATGAAAGAGATGCGCCGCGCCGCTACTGTTGCGCCCGAGCAAGAGCAGCGCTGGCTGGCTGCCATGCAAGAAGCGTTTCCGGATGTGCGCGCCGGCGACAAGCTCACCGGGCTGCATCGCCCGGACACCGGAGCCCAATTTTGGCTCAATGGACAAGT
>JBIIYT010000162.1:0-5856 GCA_044346675.1 Rhodoferax sp.
TCCATCGTCACCTTGTTGTTCACCACGCGACGGTACGGAGTTTCAATGAAACCGTATTCGTTCAAGCGCGCGTACAAAGCCAGCGAGTTGATCAAACCAATGTTGGGACCTTCAGGTGTCTCGATAGGGCACACGCGACCATAGTGGGTCACGTGCACGTCACGCACCTCAAAGCCTGCACGTTCACGCGTCAAACCACCTGGGCCAAGGGCCGATACACGGCGCTTGTGGGTGATCTCAGACAGCGGATTGGTCTGGTCCATGAACTGCGACAACTGCGACGCACCGAAGAACTCTTTCAAAGCAGCCGAGATGGGCTTGCTGTTGATCAGGTCATGCGGCATCAAGGGTTCTTGCTCGGCTTGGCCCAAGCGCTCTTTCACTGCCTTCTCAATACGTGCCAGGCCAGTGCGGTATTGGTTCTCAGCCAACTCGCCCACGCAACGCACGCGGCGGTTACCCAAGTGGTCAATATCGTCTACTTCGCCACGGCCGTTGCGCAGGTCCACCAAAATCTTGGCCACAGCCAAAATGTCCTCGTTGGTCAAGACCATAGGGCCTTTGGAGTCCGCACGGCCCATTTTGGCGTTGAACTTCATACGGCCAACGCGCGACAGATCGTAGGTGTCTGGGTTGTAGAACAGGCGCTGGAACAGGGCTTGCACAGCGTCTTCCGTTGGCGGCTCGCCAGGGCGCATCATGCGGTAGATGGCAACGCGCGCTGCAAACTCGTCCACCGTTTCATCGGTACGCAAGGTCTGCGAAATGTAGGCGCCTTGGTCCAATTCATTCGTGTAAATGCAAGGCAACTCTTGCACGCCAGCAGTGCGCAGCTTCTTGAGCAACACATCGGTCAACTCTTCGTTGGCCTTGGCCACGATTTCACCGGTATCTTCGTCGATGATGTTGCGGGCCACCACACGGCCGATCAAAAAGTCTTCTGGCACGCTGATGTGCGTAGTGCCAGACTGCTCCAACTCACGGGTATGGCGGGCGGTCACGCGCTTGTCTTTGGCCACCACCACTTTGCCGCTCTTGTCGGTGATGTCAAAACGAGCCACTTCGCCGCGCAGACGCTCGGCCACAAACTCCATCTGCGCGCCACTGTCCATCAAACGGAAGTTGTCGTTGACGAAGAAGTTAGCCAAAATGGATTCGTTGTTCAGGCCAATGGCCTTGAGCAAAATCGTCACCGGCATCTTGCGGCGACGGTCCACACGGAAGTACAGCAGGTCTTTGGGGTCGAATTCAAAATCGAGCCACGAGCCACGGTAAGGAATGATACGAGCAGAGAAAAGCAACTTGCCCGAACTGTGTGTCTTGCCCTTGTCGTGTTCAAAGAACACACCGGGTGAACGGTGCAGCTGCGACACAATCACGCGCTCGGTGCCGTTGATGATGAATGAGCCTTTGCCAGTCATGAGCGGCACTTCGCCCATATAAACTTCTTGCTCCTTGACCTCTTTCACCACCTTGTTTTGACCCGTGGAAGATTCGCGGTCATAGATGATCAATTGCACTTTGGCGCGTACGGCGGACGCAAAAGTCAATCCGCGGGTTTGGCACTCGCGCACATCAAACGCAGGCTTCGCAAGGTTGTACTCTAGGTACTTCATCTCCACGAAACCATTGTGCGAGACGATAGGGAAAGCCGCTTCAAATGCAGCTTGCAGTCCTTCAGAGGTTCTCTTTTTAGGGGAGACATCTGCTTGCAAGAATGCCGTGTAGGCGTCTTTTTGCATTTGCAGCAGATAAGGAATCTCGAGCACGCTGTCGCGGTTGCCGAAATTTTTGCGAATACGCTTGCGTTCAGTGAATGTGTAAGCCATTAGATCTCCGGGCAAAGACTTTAGGAACCTGGGGGTCCCAGGCGACTGTCTTTTCTTGGTGATTGGCCACTACCAATCATTGGCGGACGGTTGCACATTGCGCGCAACCCGTACCAAGGCATCTTCCGCAGTCGGGGTCAGAAGACACTAAAAAACAGTTTTTAAACTGCTTTTTGGTGTGCACTAACAAGGTGCTTACAAGCAGCAAAGGCTGGAAGCCTTCATCAGACTTCCAGCCCATGCAGCAAGATCGATTACTTGAGTTCGACCTTGGCGCCAGCTTCTTCCAGCTTTTTCTTGGCAGCTTCAGCGTCAGCCTTGGCAATGCCTTCTTTAACTGCCTTAGGTGCGCCGTCCACCAAGTCCTTGGCTTCTTTCAGACCCAGACCAGTGATTTCACGCACAGCCTTGATGACGGACACTTTGTTAGCGCCAGCGTCTGTCAACACCACGTTGAATTCGGTCTTCTCTTCAGCAGCGGCAGCACCACCGCCGCCAGCAGCAGCGGGAGCAGCCATAGCAGCTGCGCTCACGCCAAATTTCTCTTCGATGGCTTTCACCAAGTCGTTGAGTTCCATGACCGTCATGCTGTCGAGCGCGGTCAAAAATGCGTCTTTATCAAATGCCATTTTTATTTCCTAACAAGTTTGGTTATTTCAGACAGGCAGCAATTAGGCTGCAACTGCATCACTAGGTTCAGCGGGTGCAGCTTCTGCTGCGCCAGCGCCTTTTTTCTCCGCAATCGCTGCCAGCACACGTGCCGTACGCGAAATGGGGGATTGCATCAAGCCCAACAACTGCGCGAGCAACACTTCCTTGGAAGGAATGCTTGCCAATTGTTTTACGCCGTTCACGTCCAGTGCTTTTCCACCGTATGCACCACCGCGAATGACCAACTTGTCGTTGGTTTTCGCGAAGTCGGCTACCACGCGCGCGGCAGCCACTGCATCTTCAGAAAAGCCATAGATCAGCGGCCCAGTCATCTGGTCGGCAACAATGGCAAATCCGCTACCGCTCACAGCACGGCGAGCCAAGGTGTTTTTCAACACCGAGAGGCTTACACCATTGCTGCGCGCGGTATTGCGCAATTTGGTCATGTCAGCGACCGTGATGCCACGGTATTCCGCCATCACGAGCGTTTGAGCTTTTGCGGCGAGGCCAGTCACATCACTGATGACCGCTTCTTTCTCACTGCGATTAAGACTCAAGGTCTACTCCTTCTAAATGTGTCTGTTGGCGAAATGCCTTCAAACACGCTACGTTGCAGCGACCAACTGTTGAGGAAACGAATTCCATCTGCAGCGGGATCGCCATCTGCGTTGGTCAAAGATTTAAGCACTGACCTGCAAGAATGCAGTCTGCGCACCAACGGTCTCGGATGGCCTACACCTGTTTTGCAACCGGTGCAGCCCACCACATCAAGCCACCTTTGCAGGCAGCCTGAAATTTTTGCAATTACGCTGCGATGGTTTGCAGGTCCACACGGACACCCACACCCATCGTTGACGAAACTGCTACTTTCTTCAAATACACACCCTTGCTGGTGGCTGGCTTGGCCTTGGTCAAGGCATCCATCAACGCAGCCAAATTGCCTTGCAATTTGTCCGCGTCAAACGAGCGACGACCAATGGTGGAGTGAACAATACCGGCTTTGTCGACACGGAATTGCACTTGACCCGCCTTGGCATTCTTTACGGCAGTGGCCACATCAGGAGTAACGGTACCGACCTTAGGGTTAGGCATCAGGCCACGTGGTCCTAGCACTTGGCCCAATGTACCCACGATGCGCATTGCGTCTGGAGCAGCAATCACCACGTCAAAGGGCATGTCACCCGCCTTGATCATGGCAGCCAAGTCATCCATACCTACGATGTCTGCACCGGCGGCCTTGGCTTCTTCAGCCTTGGCGCCTTGGGCAAACACGGCTACGCGCTTAGTCTTACCAGTGCCATTGGGCAGCACCACCGCGCCACGCACAACTTGGTCTGACTTCTTGGCATCAATGCCCAGTTGCACAGCCACATCGATAGACTCATCAAACTTGGCAGTCGCAAAGGACTTTACCAAGCCCAAGGCTTCGTCCAACTTGTACAGCTTGTTGCTGTCGACTTTGCCCACTTGGGTCTTTTGCTTCTTTGTGAGTTTAGACATTTACACGCCCTCCACATTCACGCCCATGGAACGGGCAGAACCAGCAATAGTACGAACCGCTGCATCCAGATCGGCGGCAGTCATGTCTTTCATTTTGGTTTTTGCAATTTCTTCGAGCTGAGCGCGCGTGATCTTGCCAACCTTGTCCACGTGGGCGCGGGCAGAGCCCTTGTCCAACTTGATTGCCTTCTTGATCAAAACCGTCGCAGGCGGTGTTTTGATAATGAAGGTGAAGCTCTTGTCTGCATAGGCAGTGATAACCACTGGCAACGGCAAACCTGGCTCAACACCTTGGGTCTGCGCATTGAATGCCTTGCAGAACTCCATAATGTTCAAGCCACGCTGACCCAATGCTGGACCGATGGGGGGGGATGGGTTGGCCTTACCAGCTGGCACTTGCAGCTTGACAAAACCAACGATTTTTTTCGCCATGATTGCTCCTTACGGGTAATAACGCCTTGAACCTGAACAACTCAGACCGCGGCTCCCCGGGGTTAACGACTCACTTCTACCATTCGCACCGAGTCGGAAAATGCGAATTACAAATTAGTTTCAGGTTTTCTCGATCTGCGAGAACTCCAACTCCACTGGAGTGGAACGACCGAAGATCGTGACCGAGACCCGCACCTTGCTCTTCTCGTAATTCACATCTTCCACCGAGCCATTGAAGTCGGTGAACGGGCCTTCTTTCACCCGCACAAACTCACCCACCATAAACTCCACCTTATGCCGAGGCTTATCCGTGCCCTCTTGCATTTGGTTCACAATTTTCATGACTTCGGACTCGGAAATGGGTGCCGGGCGATTTTTCGCACCACCCACAAAGCCAGTCACCTTATTGGTGTGCTTGACCAAGTGCCAAGTCTCGTCATTCATGACCATTTCCACCAACACATAGCCAGGGAAAAATTTGCGCTCAGTGGTTTTCTTTTGGCCGTTTTTGACCTCAACCACCTCTTCCATGGGCACCAAAATGCGGCCAAACTGGCTTTGCATGCCTTCGCGCACAATGCGCTCTTGGATGTTGCGCTCCACAGCCTTCTCCATGCCCGAATAGGCATGCACCACATACCAACGCAAATCAGGATTGACGGGCGCAGCGGGCACAGGGAGCTCCATCGAAGGAGTTTCTACAACATCAGTCATTATTTTCTCCAGCCCAGAATCAAGTTATAGAAAACCCACTCGAGGGTGAGGTCTGTCAACCACAGAAACAGGGCCATCACTACCGCGAAAGCAAAAACATAGGCAGTAATCTGTATGGCTTCTTTACGCGCAGGCCACACCACCTTTTTCACTTCGCGCCAAGCATCGCGACCAAAGGCAATCAATTCACGACCAGCTTCAGAAGTAAAGAAGACAGCAGTAGCAACCGCAATCCCCACCAACAGCGCCGCCCACTGGGTCCATTGCACCTCTTGACCACGACCACCCAACACATAAAACGCAGCAAATGCAGCCAACAGCAATACCGCAGCCACGGCCAACTTAGCCCGCTCTAAACCAACCCCAACTGTTTGGACTTGTGACGTAGACATAATTTCAGTGTTTCGCGCTAGTTCTTTTGTTTCAAAGTCAGCATCCTTAAGACGCTGAAGCCCGCTACACCGTAGCGGGCCTTGTGACCACCTCTTAACCTAAAGCCGGGTGGCAGGGGCAGTAAGAATCGAACTTACAACCTTCGGTTTTGGAGACCGACGCTCTGCCAATTGAGCTATACCCCTTTAGGAAAACCTAAATATTCGCGAATTACGCAATAATTTTGGCAACAACACCCGCACCCACGGTACGGCCGCCTTCGCGAATCGCAAAGCGCAAACCTTCTTCCATGGCGATGGGGTTGATCAACTTCACAGTGATCGACACGTTGTCACCA
>JBIIYT010000163.1:0-5829 GCA_044346675.1 Rhodoferax sp.
TCGGCCAGCTCAGGTTGGTGGTGGTCTACCAGCAGGCCAATGTAGTGCAGCTTCACCTGCTGCCACACCTCCATGGGTTGCTCGCCCGCTTTGAATTCGCGCTCCAGCCGGGTGGAGCATTCTTTGACCCGCAGGTCGTAAAACTCTATGCGCTCGCGCTGGGCGCGCTGCTGGCCGTGCCAGTCTGCGGCCTCAAAGCGCTGCTTGGCGTGGGCGGACTCGGTGCGAAAGAGTTGGTAGTGGCGGTTAAAACCGTCCATCATGGCCTTGGCCACGTCATAGGCTAGGGGAGAGTCGAGGCGGGTGGGGAACATGGCTAGCCTCTTAAGCGCGCGCCCACGCTGGCCACGGCTGCAAGGTAAATAGGCTCTAGCGCCTGAGCGGCGGCTACTTTCATTTGCAGGTCTTGCAGCAGCCCGTCGTGCACGCCATACACCCAGCCGTGCAGGGTGACGTCTTGGCCGCGGGCCCAGGCGTCTTGCAGCACGGTGCTTTGGGCTACGTTGACCACTTGCTCTATGGCATTGAGCTCGCACAGGGCGTTGGCGCGGGCGTGCTCGGGCACAGACTCTATGAGCGCGCGATGGCGGTCACGCACGTCTTGTATGTGGCGCAGCCAGTTGTCGGCCAAGCCAATGCGCGCGCCCTCTAGCGCGGCCTGCACACCAGAGCACCCGTAGTGGCCCACCACCATCACATGCTTGACCTGCAGCCGCTCCACCGCAAACTGGATGGTGGACAAGGCATTCAAGTCCGAGTGCACCACCACGTTGGCAATGTTGCGGTGGACAAATATCTCGCCCGGTGCCAAGCCAATAATTTCGTTGGCGGGCACGCGGCTGTCGGAGCAGCCTATCCACATGTATTTGGGGCTTTGCTGGTTGGCCAAGCCGGTGAAAAAGCCGGGGCGGCTGCGCTCCATCTGCGCGGCCCAGGCGCGGTTGTTGGCAAAGAGTTGGGTTTTATCTGGCATGCAAGGTAAGTGACAGTAGAGCTATTTTTCTAAGGAGGTGCGCACGTTCCAGTCTAGCAAGCCGTAGCGGGCGCGCTCTTGCTGGTCGTCTAGCGCGTTGAACTGGCAGTCTGCCCCCGCAGTGCCTTGGGCCGAACTACAAGCGAATGAATTTTTATTGCCCAGCTGCCACAGGCCTTGGGCGTTGCGCGCCTCGCCGGTGAAGAACATGGCGCGCGGCGCGTTCATGGGGTCGGGTTTATTACCCAAAGGGCGCAACAGGTTACGCCCTGCGTTCACATACGGGCCTTCAATGCCTGCCAGTGGTAGCAGGGTCGGAAACATGTCGCGGTGGCTGGCAGGCAGCGCCTGCTGCTGGCCGCACTTCAGGCCGTCGCCCCAAATCACAAAAGGCACTTGGCGTACCAAGTAGCGGCGGCTGGGCTCGGCATACACACCAAAGGAGCGCACGTTGTGATCGCCCGACGCGGCAATGAGGGTGTTGGCGTGCTGCGGGCTCTTTTGCACAGTTTGCACAAAAGCACCCAGCAGGTCGGCGGCGTAGTGGTAGGTGTCTAGGTTAGGCACCAAGGTCTCAGAACTGGTCTCGCCCCGCCACAGCGCCATGTCGCGCGGCACGCGTTGGTAGTCTGCGGGCAGGTCGTAGGGCGGGTGGTTGGTGGAGGTGAGCACAAACACGAAGAGCGGTTTGTCGGGAGGCTGCGCGGCCAAGCGTTTTTCAAGGTATTTGAAGATGTAGCTGTCCCACACGCCCCATATGCCCAGCGTGGCTTCGGGGTACTGTGCTTTGAGGGTATTGGCATCTACCACTTCGTCAAAGCCCTGGGCGGTAAGCACGCGGTTCAGATCGCGCCAGCCTGAGCGCACGGAGGAGACAAACAGCGTTTGGTAGCCCGCCTCTTTCACCACCCGTGGAATGGCCCACGGTATGGGCTTGCGCCCCACCGGGCCCAGCGTGAGTGGCGTGAGCGGCGTGGAGAACAAAATGGCTTCTAGCGAAGGGTGCGTACCGCCATGGGCGGAGTCGAAGTTGCTGAAGTGGCACGCTTTGTCTAGCGTGGGGGCCATGCGGCCTAGCACGTCAAATGTGGGCGCTTGGTAGAGCATGGGCTCGGCGCTCCAAGACTCCATCAAGAAGAACACCAGGTTTTTCTTGCGCGTGCCTGGGGGCAAAGCATCGCGCGCGGTGAGTGCTGCTTTTACCTCGGCATCGCTGCCATAGGGCAGGCCCAGCACCTGCGCGGCTGCGGGGGCCGAGTCAAAGCCCATAGCCTTCAGGCCCGCCAAAGGGTTCTTCAGGTTTTGCGAGAAGCCTCGGCTGTCCCACGCGTATTTGAGCGCGATAACGCCGTTGGGCACCATGTCGTTCAAGAACGGCGATGTGGTCACCGTGATGTGCTGGCGCTGCAGCGCCATCTGCCGCAAGGTGCCTTTGCCCGCAAACGCGATAGCCACAAACGCCACCGCCACCACCAAAAGTTTGACCACGATGTGGCGGGACTGAAAAATAGCATCGGGGTCCATGCGCGCGACCAGCCAACGGTGCAGCACTACGGTAGCGGCGCTCAAGCCCAGAGCCAACAGCAGTGTCCAAATCACCGGGAAATCGCGCCAAATGGTTTCTAACACCGCAACGGTGTCATCTTCGGCTAGGCCAAAAATGAGCGCATCAATAGGCGTTTTGTAAAAACCAAAGTAGTGCAGGTTGGTCAGCGAAAGCATGACGTACACAAACGTCAGCCCGGCGGCAATGCGGGCATTGGTGCGCCCACTCACCCAAGGCAAGAGCAGCAACAGGAGAAAGCCTGCAATGGCGCTCACCTTCAGGTCAAACCGCGCGCCTTGCAGCAAGGCCATACCCACATCCGACGGCTGCGCCTGAAAACCCGCAGGCCAAAAATAGGCCAACTGCCCCCAGCGAATGAATGACAACACCACCACCAGCGGCACGATGAGCAGCCACGCGCGCCACAAGCCACGCACCAAGGCGTGAGAAAGAGTGTGTAGAAGGGAGGAAAAAGAGTTCTTTTGAGAGGTCGTCATCACGCAGTTTCAGCAAACAATTCACGCCCGATAAGCATACGTCGAATTTCGCTGGTTCCGGCCCCTATCTCGTACAACTTGGCATCGCGCCACAGGCGGCCCAGTGGGTAGTCGTTGATGTAGCCGTTGCCACCAAATATCTGCACGCCCTCGCCCGCCATCCAGGTGGCTTTTTCCGCAGTCCACAAAATGACAGATGCGCAGTCTTTGCGCACTTGGCGCACGTGCTCGGCCCCCAGCAGGTCCAAGTTTTTAGCCACGGTATAGGCCAGTGCGCGTGCGGCTTGCAGCACGGTGTACATATCGGCCACCTTGCCTTGGATGAGCTGAAACTCGCCAATGCTTTGGCCAAACTGCTTGCGGTCGTGGATATAGGGCACCACGTTGTCCATCACCGCCTGCATGATGCCCAGCGGCCCGCCACTTAAAACCGCGCGCTCATAATCCAGCCCGCTCATCAGCACCTTGGCGCCGCCGTTCACTTGGCCTAGCACCTGGCTTGCGGGCACTTCCACGTTGTTAAACACCAGCTCACCCGTGTGGCTGCCGCGCATGCCCAGCTTGTCTAGCTTTTGCGCCACCGAAAAACCTTTCATGCTTTTTTCAATCAAGAATGCGGTCACGCCTTTAGCGCCCAGCTCAGGATTGGTTTTAGCGTACACCACCAAGGTGTCAGCATCGGGGCCGTTGGTGATCCACATCTTGCTGCCGTTGAGCAGGTAGTAGCCGCCGCCCGAGGCACTGGGCTCTTTCCATTCGGCGCGCAGCTTCATGCTCAGCACATCGCTGCCCGCGCTGGGCTCGCTCATGGCCAATGCGCCAACGTGCTCACCGCTAATGAGTTTGGGTAAATACTTGGCGCGCTGCTCTGGCGTGCCATTGCGTTTGATCTGGTTCACGCACAGGTTGCTGTGCGCGCCATAGCTCAGACCCACCGAGGCACTGGCGCGCGATATTTCTTCCATCGCAATCATGTGCGCCAAGTAGCCCATGTTGGCGCCGCCATACTCTTCTCCCACGGTAATGCCCAGCACGCCCAGTGCGCCCATTTTTTGCCAGAGGTCCATAGGGAACTGGTCGTTTTTGTCCACCGCTGCGGCGCGCGGCGCAATCTCGGCTTGGGCAAATTCGCGCACCGCGTCGCGCAGGGCGTCTACGTCTTCGCCTAGTTGGAAATTCAGGCCGGGTAGGTTCATGGGGTAGCTCCTCGTTGAATAGGGTTTTAGGTTTTGTTTTGGTTTTTATTGGCGGCTTTGACTTGCTTAGCCAAGAGCGCGCGCGCCTCGCGCTGGTGGGCTTTGATTTCGTCTAGGTTGGCTTGCAGATCAGCCATTTGCGCCTCTACCTGTTTGCGGTGGGCGTCCAGCACATCCAGATACTTTTGCATCTGCGCGCCCGTATCGCGCGGGCTGTCGTACATGTCGATGATGTCTTTGGCCTCGGTCAGGCTCAGACCCAGGCGCTTGGCGCGCAGCGTGAGCTTGAGGCGCGCGCGGTCGCGCCCGCTGTACACGCGGCTGCGCCCACCGGGGCCACTGCGCTCGGGTTGCAGTAGGCCTAAGTCTTCATAAAACCGAATAGCCCGGGTGGTGAGGTCAAATTCGCGGGCTAAGTCGCCAATGGTGTAGGTGGTGCTCATACGGTGAAAGTGCAGTTGTGAAGCGCTCTGTTTGGTGTGGGCACCAGCAGGCTTTGCCTATGCCCTCTACAATCAACGCCAAACGTATTGACGTTTACGTAAACGTCAATTATGAAGCAAAAAGGCACCCCATGAACGAGCTAGAAAAGCAACTGCACTACCCGCTGGGCGATGTCCTCCCCAGCGAGGGCCGTTGCATAGAAGTGGCACCGGGCTGCAAGTGGATACGCATGGCGCTGCCCTTTGCGCTGAACCATATCAACCTGTGGCTGCTACGCGATGAGATGGACACCCCGAGTGGCAGAGTGCAGGGCTGGACCATAGTGGACTGCTGCATCCACCGCGATGAGGCCAAGGCGCAGTGGGAGCAAATATTTGCCAACGAGCTAGAAGGCTTGCCAGTGCTGCGCGTCATCGTCACCCATATGCACCCCGACCACGTGGGCCTAGCCGACTGGCTTTGCAAACGCTGGCACGTGCCACTATGGATGAGCGCTACCGACTACCAGGTGGCCCGGTTTGCCTCTGGCTCGTCCACCGTGTTTGGGGGCCTGCAGTCTGCCGACTTCTTTGCACTGCATGGCCTGAACGACCCCGTGCAGGTAGAGAAGATCAAAGCCCGCGCCAACTACTACCCCACCCTGGTGCCGTCGGTGCCCGCGCAGTTTCACCGCATGCTGGATGGCGACACGGTACGCGTTGGGTCCAACGGCTGGCGCTGCATCAGCGGCTACGGGCATGCGCCAGAGCACATTGCGCTGTACTGCGAAGCCTTGGGCGTGATGATTGGTGGCGACATGATGCTGCCGCGCATCTCCACCAACGTGAGCGTGTACGAGCAAGAGCCCGAGGCGGATTCGCTGAAACTGTTTCTGAACTCTATCGATAAGTTCAAAGCCCTGCCCAGCGACACGCTGGTGCTGCCCTCACACGGCAAACCCTTTACCGGCATGCACCAGCGCATAGCGCAGCTGCACGACCACCACCGCGACCGGCTAGCCGAAGTGCTGCAGGCCTGCACCGCGCGGCCCTGCAGCGCCGCGGAGATGATGCCCGTGCTGTTTACCCGCCCTATGGACTTGCACCAAACCACGTTTGCGATGGGGGAGTCGATAGCGCACCTGCATTACCTTTGGTATGAGGGTACGTTGGAGCGCTCGCTGGGGGAGGATGA
>JBIIYT010000165.1:0-5809 GCA_044346675.1 Rhodoferax sp.
TCCTGCTGACCAAGATGTGTCGCTGTACCGTGAAGGCAAGTTCGAAGACCTGTGCCGCGGCCCGCACGTGCCCAGCACTGGCAAGCTCAAGCACTTCAAACTGATGAAGGTGGCCGGTGCCTACTGGCGAGGCGACCACAAAAACGAAATGCTCCAGCGCATTTACGGCACCGCGTGGGCTACGAAAGATGAGCTGCAACAGCACTTGACCATGCTGGAAGAAGCCGAAAAGCGGGACCATCGCAAGTTGGGCCGTGAGCTGGACTTGTTCCACATTGATGAGCATTCCCCCGGCACCGTGTTTTGGCACCCCAAGGGATGGACGCTGTGGCAGGGCGTAGAGCAGTACATGCGCAAGGTGTACCAGGACAACGGCTATCTTGAGGTGAAAGGCCCGCAGATCATCGACAAGAGCCTGTGGGAAAAAACCGGCCACTGGGACAAGTACCGCGAAAACATGTTCACCACCGAGAGTGAAAAGCGCGACTACGCCTTGAAACCCATGAACTGCCCAGGCCACATACTGATCTACAAGCAGGGCATCAAGAGTTACCGCGACCTGCCGCTGCGCTTCGGTGAGTTTGGTCAGTGCCACCGCAACGAGCCTTCGGGCGGCCTGCACGGCATCATGCGTGTGCGCGCGTTTACCCAAGATGATGGTCACATCTTTTGTACCGAAGACCAGATTCAGTCCGAGGTGAAGGCATTCACCACGCTGCTGCAAAAGGTCTACAAAGACTTTGGCTTTACTAATATTATTTACAAGCTCTCCACGCGCCCCGAAAAGCGTATCGGTAGCGAGGAAAGCTGGGACAAGGCGGAAAACGCCTTGGCAGAGGGCCTGCGCGCATCGGGCTGCGACTTTGAGTATTTGCCGGGCGAGGGCGCTTTCTACGGCCCCAAGATTGAATACACGCTGAAAGACGCGCTGGGCCGCCCTTGGCAGTGCGGCACCATTCAGGTGGACCCCAACATGCCAGAGCGGCTGGATGCGGAGTTTGTAGGGGAAGACGGTAGCCGCCACCGCCCCATCATGCTGCACCGGGCCATTGTGGGCAGCTTGGAGCGTTTCATCGGCATTTTGATCGAAGAGAGCGCCGGAGCGCTGCCTGCGTGGCTGGCGCCGGTGCAAGTGGCGGTGCTCAATATCACCGATGCACAGGCGGAATATGCCAGTTCCGTCGCAAAAACGCTGCAAAATCAAGGGTTTAGGGTGAATTTAGACCTGCGAAACGAGAAAATTACGTATAAAATACGAGAGCATTCAATGCAGAAGCTGCCGTATTTGCTTGTCGTAGGTGACAAAGAGATGGCAGCAGGTGCCGTTGCAGTGCGCGCCCGGGGTGGAAAAGACCTCGGAGCGATGTCTCTTGATGCATTCGTGCAGCAAATCTCAAGTGATATTGCCCACAAGTCGGTTGTCTGATTGGGTTCCGTTTTCGGAACTTAGACTTCTTTTTGTTTGCGTGCCCCCAGCGGTTTTAGCCACGTGTGTGGCAGATATTGTGAAGGATTGAGCCATCGCTACTGAATTTCGTGACCGCCGTCACCGCGAAGAACGCAAACACCGCCTCAACCGGGAAATCATGGCCCCGGAAGTTCGCCTCTCAGGCGTTGACAACGAGCCTTTAGGTGTCGTCAACATCAATGAGGCCTTGCGCATGGCCGGTGAGTTGGATGTGGATTTGGTTGAAATTGCCGCTACAGCCGTCCCGCCTGTGTGTCGGTTGATGGATTACGGCAAGTTCAAGTACCAAGAGCAAAAGAAGGCGGCAGAAGCGAAGTCCAAGCAGAAGGTCATCGAGGTCAAAGAAATTAAGTTTCGACCCGGTACCGATGATGGCGACTACAACATTAAGGTGCGCAATATCAAGCGCTTCCTTGAAGATGGCGACAAGTGCAAGATTACTTTGCGCTTTAGGGGGCGTGAAATCACGCACCAAGAGATTGGTTTGGCGCTGTTGCAGCGCATGCGCGATGAGCTGGCAGACCTGATCATTGTGGAGCAGTTCCCTAAGTTGGAAGGCCGCCAGATGATCATGATGATTGCACCAGGTAAGAAAAAATCCGGTGGCGGTACTGCCAAAACGCCTGTAGAGGCTGCAGCGTAAGTAGAAGTAGAAGTAGAAGTAGACAGAACATTGTTGTCGGTCTGGTCACCGGCAATAAGCGGCAAGCGTAAAAGCTTGTCGCACAAGTGGTGAGTTTCGTGACTCGCCACACAAGTGGCTCGGGGCCAACAAGGCTGCAAGTAGTTTGCAGACGCCTCACGAGCACAAAGTAAAAGGAGCAGTGAAATGCCCAAAATGAAGACCAAAAGCGCGGCGAAGAAACGCTTCCGCGTCCGTCCTGGTGGAACCGTTAAACGCGGCCAAGCCTTCAAACGTCACATCTTGACTAAGAAGACCACCAAAAATAAACGCCATCTGCGTGGTGCGGTGACTGTGCATGCGACCAATATGGGTCACATGGCGCAAATGCTGCCCGGCCAAGGCATTTAATTAACGACGAACAAGGAGTAAACACATGCCTCGCGTCAAACGTGGTGTAACGGCTCGCGCCCGCCACAAAAAAGTTCTAGCCCTTGCAAAAGGTTTTCGCGGTCGCCGCGGTAATGTCTTCCGTATCGCTAAAGAAGCGGTAATGAAGGCCGGGCAATATGCCTACCGTGACCGTCGCACCAAGAAACGTGTCTTCCGTCAGTTGTGGATTGCCCGTATTAATGCTGCAGCACGTCAGTGCGGCCTGACATACAGTCAGTTTGCCAATGGTCTGAAGAAAGCAAATATCGAGATCGACCGTAAGGTTTTGTCTGATATCGCTATTCATGACATGGCCGCCTTTGCTGGCATCGTGGAGCAAGTCAAGGCCAAGTTGGCCGCTTGAGTTGACGATGGGGTGCTATTGAATAAGTAGCGCCTTAAGCAAAAGAAACAAGGGCTAGAGCTTGAGAAAGCACTAGCCCTTTTTCATTGAGAAGACCACTCTAAAGAACGTATGAACGAGCCGAACGAACTAAGCGCCATTGTTGATACCGCCAAAGCGGCCTTTGCCCAAGCCGTGACTCCTGCCGATCTGGAAAATGCCAAGGCGCTTTTCCTGGGTAAGTCGGGCCGCATCACCGAGTTGATGAAGGGCATGGCGGCCTTGAGCGTGGATGAGAAAAAATCTTTAGGCGCCCGTATCAACGTGGCCAAGCAGGCGATTGAAGCCGCTTTGACCAGTCGCCGTCAAGCCTTGGCCGACGCTGAATTGCAAGTGCAGTTGCAAGCGGAAGCCCTGGACGTGACCTTGCCGGGTCGTCAGCGCGGGCAAGGTGGTTTGCACCCTGTGTCCATCAGTTTGGAACGCATAGAAGCCATTTTTGGATCTATGGGTTTTGATGTGGCCCAAGGTCCCGAGATTGAGTCAGACTGGTTCAATTTCACGGCATTAAACACGCCCGAAGACCACCCCGCGCGCTCGATGCACGACACTTTTTATGTGGAAGGTGGCTCAGCGACAGCGCCCAACCTGCTGCGCACCCACACCAGCCCTATGCAAGTTCGCTACGCGGTTCAGCACGTGAAGAAATACCGCGCCGCTGCGAAGGGGAGTAATACAGAGTTGTTTAGTTGCGACATGCCAGAGATTCGGGTTATCGCTCCGGGCCGCACCTACCGTGTGGACAGCGATGCTACCCATTCCCCCATGTTTCACCAGTGCGAAGGCCTGTGGGTGGGGCAGAACGTGAGCTTTAAAGATTTGAAGTTCGTATTCACCGATTTTTGTCGCACCTTTTTTGAGTCTGATGATTTGGTGCTGCGCTTTAGGCCCAGCTTCTTCCCGTTTACCGAACCCAGCGCAGAAATCGATATCCAGTTCCAAAGCGGCCCCTTGGCTGGGCGTTGGCTGGAGGTGGCGGGCTCCGGCCAAGTGCACCCCAATGTGATTCGCAACATGGGCCTGGACCCCGAAAAGTACATCGGCTTTGCTTTTGGCATGGGGCCGGATAGGTTGACTATGCTGCGCTATGGCGTGAACGATTTGCGTCTGTTCTTTGATGGCGACATTCGTTTTCTGTCGCAGTTCCAATAAGTGCAATCCCAATAAACACATTAAGAACATTAGTCTGAACTGACCATGCAATTTTCTGAATCCTGGTTGCGTACTTTTTGCAACCCTCCCATGTCCACCGCCGAGCTGGCCGAGACCTTGACCATGGCCGGGCTGGAAGTGGAAGAGCTCCAACCCGTAGCGCCACCCTTCACCCATATCGTGGTGGGTGAGATTAAAGAAGCAGTGCAACACCCCAACGCAGACCGCCTGCGTGTGTGCAAGGTCGATGTAGGCGCTGCTGAGATGCTTGACATCGTTTGTGGCGCGCCCAATGCGCGCGTGGGCATTCGCGTACCCTGCGCCATGGTCGGAGCCGAGCTGCCACCCGGTGAAGATGGCAAGCCCTTTGTCATCAAGGTGGGCAAGCTGCGTGGGGTAGAGAGCCAAGGCATGTTGTGCTCAGCCAAAGAGTTGAAGTTGTCTGACGACGCCGGTGGCTTGCTGGAGCTGCCACTGGATGCGCCTTTGGGCCAAAACATTCGCCAGTATCTGGATTTGGACGACACGCTCTTCACCCTCAAGCTCACACCCAATCTGGCCCATTGCTTGAGCGTTTATGGTGTGGCGCGCGAAGTGTCTGCGCTGACTGGTTCGCCGCTGCTATCGCCCAACTTCCCCAAGGTGCCTGTCACCAATCAAGACAAGCTGGCAGTGAAGATTAGCGCACCCGACCTGTGTGGCCGTTTCTCTGGCCGTGTGGTGCGCAACGTCAACACCAAAGCCAAGACGCCGCAATGGATGGTGGATCGCTTGGCGCGCTGCGGCCAACGCAGTGTGACCGCGCTGGTAGACATTTCCAACTACGTGATGTTTGAGTTGGGTCGTCCATCGCACATCTTTGATTTGAACAAAATCAAAGGTGGCTTAGATGTGCGCTGGGGACGCGTGGTGAACGGAGCAGGTGAGCAGCTCAAACTGCTCAACGGCAATACCGTCACCGTGGACGATAAGGTGGGTGTGATTGCCGACGACGTCCAGGTGGAGTCTTTAGCAGGCATTATGGGCGGGGACGCCACAGCCGTGTCTGACGACACGCAGCACGTGTATGTGGAAGCCGCATTCTGGTGGCCCAAATCAATCGCTGGGCGCTCGCGCCGTTTCAATTTTTCTACCGACGCCGGGCACCGTTTTGAGCGAGGTGTGGACCCGAGCCTGACGGTGGATCACATTGAGCGCATCACGCAACTCATCATCGACATTTGCGGCACACCAGCCACCACCTGTGGCCCCGTGGACGACCAACAGCCCAATGTAGCCAAGCCTGCGCCTGTGACATTGCGCGTTGCACGCGCATCCAAAATCATTGGCATGCCGTTGACCCAAGCACAATGCACAGATGCATTACAGCGTCTGGGCTTGCCGGTGACGCAGGGCGATGGTGTGGTGACGGTGCAGCCACCTTCCTACCGCTTTGATTTACAGATTGAAGAAGACTTGATTGAAGAAGTTGCCCGCATGGTGGGCTACAACAATCTGCCGCACACCCCGCCGCAAGCGCCCATCACGGCCAAGATCCGGCCCGAGGCGCAACGCAGCCCCTTTGCAGTGCGCCGTGCCTTGGCAGCGATGGGCTACCAAGAAACCATCAACTTCAGCTTTGTCGAAGAGCGTTGGGAGCATGAGCTGGCCGGTAACCCGGATCCCATCAAGTTGCTCAACCCGATCGCTAGCCAAATGAGCGTGATGCGCTCATCCTTGGTGGGTTCTTTGC
>JBIIYT010000166.1:0-5790 GCA_044346675.1 Rhodoferax sp.
GGATACCCACAGGCTCGCCCTGCGCATTGGTCACCAGTATGGATCCGATATGACGCTGTTGCATCTCGGTCAATGCCTGCCGCAGCGGAGTCTGGGGGCTGCACGTTACCGGGGCACGGCGGGCCAGCTCGCCCAAAGCGGTCTCCAAGGATTGTTCTGCCAGTGCCTGCGAGGAGTAACTGGCCTGAAGTGCCTGACGGGAAAGCGCAAGAAAATGCAGCACTCTGCGATTCAAAAAATCGGCAAATGGTGCGCTGCGCTGGGCCAGAAAATCCATGTCCTCGCAACGCAAAACCAGCGCAAAGGTATCGCTCACCGCCTCGTAATTGGCCGTAACGGGCCGTCGCGCAATGGCCGCACTGACCGGAAACATGTCCCCAGCCTCGTACTGAAACGCCCCGCCAGAGAGGTCGGCCAGCCCACGCTTGCCGGTCACGGCACCTTGACGGATGAAGAACAGCTGAGTCACTGCCCCGCTGGAGGGATCCACCATTTTTTCGCCAGGCGCAAAGTACTGCTGCACCGTGTGGGTGATGAAAAAATCAAGATCCGCCGCCGCCATGCTGGAAAAAGGCGCGAAGCGCGCCAGCTCCTGACGGAAATTGGATAGCAAACTGACAGAAGGACTTAAAGGACTTGATGTAGGGGTCGCAGAACTGTTTTGCACGTTTGCTGTCTCCTGTCATGCGTTGAGGCCACTGAATCCGCAGTGAGTGGATGGGTTTCAAGCATAGCGCAGCGGCCAAGAGAAAAGCCCGGAAACTTGCATTGCCCTACCTGGTATCTGCGCTGGATCAGACTTCGGTCTTCCATCCTTTCAGCTGGACGGAGCCAATTCAACCGCATGAGGTCAGGTATGGCACAGGTTAGGGGTATCCGAGCGCCCTTAAATTCAGTAGTTCGGGTTGGTTGCGCTCCCCAGTTAGTACTCTAAACCTGCTCCGCCCTCCCCCCCCAACACCTCCCCAAACTGCGCATCAGGCTACTGGGTTCACGCCCCGCGTGAAACAAAGCTCCAGGGGCGAGCAGGAAGCCCTCGTCCAACATGCGCTGGGCCAGGTGTCGGTATCTACGCCTGTGTATACCCAGCCAAGCAAACCCACCGGCTCTGCGGCAAAGGAACCGATATCGTGGCCGCAGAAATACGGGCAATCCTTTCAGAAGTCGAACGGCCTACACCTTGACGCGGACGCCCCTCTTTCGAGCCGAGCCCCAACCGAACAAATTCAGGACATTGGCGGCCAGCTTCATGCCACCAAGCATCCGACCGACTGAGGATACGATTCACAAAATGAAAAAATAAATCTGTTCAGGCGCTACTAGAAGACATCCGGTTTGTTAGTGCGCAAAATTATGAGATCGTTGAGGCCGTTCGAGCCTTGGTAAAAAGTACTTTTGAAACTTCGGCGGAGGAAGTCAAGTACGGCGGCATCCTGTTTACTTCGGGCGTTCAGTTTGCGCTGGTTTTCTCCTACAAAGCGCACGTAACCGTCGAATTCGGGAGCGGCTCAAAAATCACTGACACGTTCGGGTTTCTCGAAGTGACTGGAAAGGGGCGTCGGCATGTCAAGTTGATGTCGATTGCTCAGATCAAGGAAAAAGTAAAGGCCTGGCAGCCGGTGCAACCGAGTTGAAAGGACCAGAGACGAAGCCATGGAGGCACCGCCTTATGAAGAAGACCAGGTCTTCAACACGCCCCGCAAGGTCTCTGCCTTAAAGGGCTTGGCCATATGATCATCCATGCCGGCTTCCAAACATGCTACGCGGTCACCCTCCATGGCGTTGGCGGTCATCGCGACGATGGGTGTGTGGCTGCCCGGCGACTCACTTGCCCTGATAAGGCGAGTCGCCTCGATACCTCCCATGACCGGCATTTGCATATCCATGAGCACCAGATCCCAAGTGCCCTGCGCGAACTGGGCCACTGCCTCTTGACCGTTTTCTGCAAGCACCACGGTGTGGCCCCACTTTGCCAGCAAGGTCATCGCCAGCTTTTGGTTGATCGGGTGGTCTTCTACCAACAGCACCCGCAAAGAACGCGCCTCTGGAGGCACACTTGGTTTGGGGATTTCGATGGCGGGCTGTTCGATGGCGGCCACCTGCAGCAAAACAGTAAAGTGAAAGGTCGTGCCCGAGTCGGGTTTGCTTTCCAGCCAGATGCGCCCACCCATCAGCTCGACCAAGCGCCTGCATATCGTCAAGCCTAAGCCCGTACCTCCAAACCGACGCGTGGTCGAAGCATCGGCTTGGCTAAAGGCCTCAAATATGGCGTCCTGCTTGTTCTTCGGTATGCCGATTCCCGTATCGACCACAGAAAGCTGAGCCTCGTATTGCCCATCGGCCAGCGCACGGCACTGCAATTCAATGGTGACACTACCCGACGCCGTGAACTTGATGGCGTTGTCACACAGATTGGTCAGAACTTGCCGGATGCGGCCGGGATCGCCCATCACCTGTCCCGGAAGGTCTGAAGTCAACTTCTTGTGAAACCCGAGTCCTTTTTTTTCAGCCCTGGGGCCGATGGTCTTGAGGGTTTCGTCTACCAACCCGGACAAGGAGAAGTTGACATACTCAATGTTGAGTTTTCCGGCCTCAATCTTCGAAAAATCGAGAAGATCATTGAGAATGACCATCAGCGATTGGGCGGAACCTTTGACGGTGCTGAGGTACTCACGCTGCTGGGCCGATAAGTCAGTGTCCAGTGCCAGATCGGTCATGCCCATAACGCCAATCATGGGGGTGCGGATTTCGTGACTCATATTGGCCAGGAATTCGCTTTTGGAGCGGCTGGCATCCTCTGCGACCTGCTTGGCTTGGCGCAGCTCTCGCTCAGCGCGCTGTTTGAACCACAGCATGGCTGCAATAGTTGCCACCAAAATAACCACGAACAGCACGGTTGCCTGATTGATCTGGCTGCCGGCCAGCACTTCCGCTTTTTCCAATGGCACGACGATCGACAGGGCCCCCATGAGTTGGTGTTGCTGCCATTGCTTTCCCGGTGACACACCTTGGCTAAGACGGGTAGCGATCAGGGATGGCGTATTTTCATAGGCATTGTGGCAATTCACACACGACATTTGAGCCGCCGGATCGGCCGACAAATAGCGTAGAACACGCTGCCCTTTCTGGGTCTCGATGCGCGACACCGCCTTCCAGGTGATGGGACCGGTGGGGTTCGCTACATCCTGCGCTTCCAGTTGTGGCCACCCCCAGCGCAAGAAGTCATCGGAAAGCCCTTGGGACTCTTCGAGGTTCCACTTGCTAATCGGGCGATACGAGTAGAGCTTGCCGGAATTGGCGGTGGCCGCAAGGCCTACGAGCTTCAGGAATTGGGCGGGAATGGGTACGTGGCCCGGCATGCTGGCGTAATTGACATCAGGGCCAAAGCCATCCGTCTTGAGCTTTGCTGCCACCTCTATGGCATACACCGAGCGCCCTGTGGTGGCCTGGCTGGCAACAATTTCCGCAATGGCCAGCGCTTGGTGCTCCACCGTCTTGTTCACGGCATCGCGCACCACGGCGTAACCCAAACCACATGCCAAGGAAAACACTACCAAGAGCAGTGAATAGGAGCCGAAGAAACGATCCACCAATGTCTTTTGCATGCTGCCGTCCGTTCTGTTGCAGATCAGGTTGGAGACCCATTCTAGGCAAGATTCAAAACTACACACACCAGCGTCCACAGAAAACCCACTGTGCTGGTCGCCTTGCCCATCGAAATGGCCTGCACTGACCAGATCAAGCCAGGTCTGGTAGTGCTAGGCTAGGGTTTGGTAGAGCAGCGATCGCTGCGGGTTCCGGCGGCGTCGAGCTGGGTGCGTATGCGCTGGGCGTGGCGGCGCAGTTGGCCTTGGTCTATGCACCAAGCCAGCGCTTTCTCTAAGAGCGTGGGCGTGGTGAGGGTGGACAAGAGCTTGGTGTCTAGCAAGCGCTCTACCAACGCGGTGGGTGCGGCCAGGTAGCCCACGCGCCAGTTGGGGGCCAGTATCTTGGCAAAGCCGCTCACGTAGATGGTGCGCTGCAGGCCGTCTAGTGCACACAGGCGCGTGGCGTGGTGGGGGGCGATGTGACTGTAGGTGTCGTCCTCCACCACATGAAAGTCGTACTGGTTGGCCAACTGCAATATGCGGTAAGCGCTAGAGGGACTTAGGCAAAAGCCGGTGGGGTTGTGGAACACGCTCACGCTCACAAAGAGTTTGGGCGCGTGCTCTTGGCAGTAGCGGGCCATCACCTCCAGGTCGGGCCCGTCAGCACGCCGGGGCACGGGCAAGAGCTCAGCTTACTGGGAAGGCGCAGGCGGTGGGGGCTGCCCGGACGCCTTGAGAACTTGCGCCAGGAAGATGGCTACGTCTTGGGTGGCCTGCAGCCGGGCTTTGTCATTGCCCTCTACAGTGGCGCCGTAACCGTTGCGTTTGTTGAAGTTGGCAACGTTGCCTAGGTAGCGGTAGGCCAGCCCGGGTATGTCGAAACCATGGTGTGCGTTGGGGTACACGAGGGTTTCGAACTTGGGCTGCCTTTGCGCCAACTTCTGGCTTAACGCTAGGCAAGGAGCGGCGGGTGTCCAGTCGTCGGATTCCCCTGCGAGTACCAGAATGGGCTGGGTAAAGGTGGCATAGGCGTAGGGGCCGCATTCGGGATATACCGCAATGCCCCCTCTGAAACGGGCATGCGTTTTGGGCAGCTGGACCGTCACGGTGGAGGTCAAGGCAGAAAGGGTCGCTACTGCACCGTTCGAAAACCCCATCACAGCCACCCTTTGGGCGTCAACGTCGGGGCGCTGTGTCAGTTCGGTCAGTGCGGTATAGGCGTCATTGACCCGTTCGGGCATAGGCAGACGACGGAAGTCCGTGCAGATCTCCTGGATGTTGCGGCGCCGGAAACTGTCCACCACCACGCTGGCATAGCCTTGAGTGGCCAAAAACTGTTGCCACATGGGCACGTTGGCATCTATGCCGTTGCACCCGTGCAGCAGGACCACCACTGGGTAAGGGGGAGATGCCCTGTCGGGGACAACGAAGTCGTGCAGCAAACCAGACCCAGTCTGGGCCAACGCTGCTCCCTGTGCCAGCAGACCACAGAAGATGGCAGCCCGCCAACGCTGGATCATTTACCTATGCCCTCCGCATCTCCGGGTGTTGCGTTGAGCACCCAGTTGCATGCATTCTCCCCATCGGCACAAACGCGCAGCACCCCGTCGTCCATAAAGTGCTTCTGACACACGTCGCGCGGCCTTCCGATACTTTCCTCGCAGCGACGGCCGTCTTTCATCCACCACTTGGTGGTCCGGACGTTGTTACCCACCTTCACAAACCTGCGACCATCGTCTCGGTAGTACATGGGGAAGGTTTGGCCGGTCGCGAGGTTGTTGTGGTACACGGTCTGGTTGTTCAGAAGGGCGCGCAACTCCTCACCGAGCATTTCCTTCGCTCCCTTTTGCAGCAGCTCCTGTTCGGTGGGGGCAGCGCTTATCTGCGCCACAGACCATGGGGCAACACTCAGAAGGCCGAGAACAAGCAGAAAGGCGCGCAATGTTTGTTTCATGGTACGTAACGGTTGGTATTCAACAAGCAGGCATTGACGGGAGTGCCTCCTTTGCATGAATAGTTTTAACGGACAGAGGGACAGGAGATTTAACCACATGAGGCCCATGTATGGCACGGGTTAGCCTATTCCAATGAGGTGTGAGCCTGAACGGGGGTACGTGATTCCACCGAGGTATGAGCCTGAACGGTGGTTTTGGGTCGATCATTTTTCATATGGTGATCGACATGGACGAAACCCGTCTTCAAA
>JBIIYT010000167.1:0-5782 GCA_044346675.1 Rhodoferax sp.
GCGCGCGACTGTGGTCTTCTTCTTCAGTTTCATAGTGAAAGTTCCAATACGCCCGGCTTGCGCCGGAGCATTCAAAATCGCTTGGATTTCCACTTATCCTACTGTTCAAATTCGTCGGACCACTTCTTAGATATCGATGTTGCCCGCGCGCAATGCGTTGGTTTCAATAAACTCACGGCGAGGCTCTACCTCATCGCCCATGAGCATGGTGAACACCCGGTCGGCCTCAATCGCATCATCAATCTGTACCTTGAGCAGGCGGCGCACTGTGGGGTCCATGGTGGTTTCCCAAAGCTGCATGGGGTTCATTTCCCCCAATCCTTTGTAGCGCTGGCGAGCTGTGCCATGTTCTGCTTGCGCTATCAGCCACGCCATGGCTTCGCGGAAATCGGCCACCTTTTCTTCCTTTTGCCGTTCGCCTTCACCGCGCATGACTTTAGCTCCCTCATTGAGCAAGCCTTTGAAGGTGTTGGCCGCTTCGGCCAAAGCGGCGTAGTCGGCACCGTGCACAAAATCTTGCGTCAGCACGCTGCTCTTCACGTTGCCATGGTGGCGGCGGCTAATGCGCAAAATGGGTTTATCCGTGCGCACGTCAAATTCACCAGCCACTTCCGCGTCCGGCAGCTTGGCTTGCAGTGCGGCGGCCGATACTTCGGCATCAGAAACTGTGTCCAAATTCAGTGCAACGCCATCGGCGACCGAGCGCAGCGCTTCGGCGTCCATGAAGTTGCGCAGGCGGGCAATTACGGCTTGCGCCAACTGGTGTTTGCGCGCCAGTTCGGCCAAGGTTTCTCCTGTGAGCAAACTGCCGTTCTCTCCGCCCGTGTGCACCGAGGCATTAACCAAGGCAATGCGCAGCAAGAAATGGTCTAGCGCCGTAGCGTCTTTCAAATACAACTCTTCTTTGCCCGCTTTGACTTTGTACAGAGGTGGTTGTGCAATGTAGATGTGGCCACGCTCTACCAACTCTGGCATTTGGCGGTAGAAGAAGGTGAGCAGCAAGGTGCGGATGTGCGCACCGTCCACGTCGGCATCGGTCATGATGATGATGCGGTGGTAGCGCAGCTTGGCCACATTGAAGTCGTCATTGCCAGTGGTGCCACCGGCTTTGCCAATACCAGTGCCTAGCGCGGTGATGAGCGTCAAAATTTCGTTGCTGGTGAGCAACTTTTCGTAACGCGCTTTTTCCACATTCAAGATCTTGCCGCGCAGCGGCAAAATGGCTTGAAATTTGCGGTCCCGTCCTTGTTTGGCAGAGCCCCCGGCGGAGTCACCCTCTACGATGTAGATTTCGCACATAGCCGGGTCTTTTTCTTGGCAGTCCGCTAGCTTGCCAGGCAAGCCCATGCCGTCAAGCACGCCTTTGCGGCGTGTCATGTCGCGGGCCTTGCGGGCAGCTTCACGGGCACGTGCGGCTTCAATGATTTTGCCGACAATGATCTTGGCGTCGGCTGGGCGCTCTTGCAAATAGTCGTGTAGCAGTTTGCTGACGATGTCTTCCACCGGCCCACGCACCTCGCTACTGACCAGCTTGTCTTTGGTTTGGCTGCTGAACTTGGGCTCGGGCACCTTCACACTCAGTACGCAGGTAAGGCCTTCACGCATGTCATCGCCGGTCACCTCCACCTTGGCTTTTTTCGCAATCTCGTTGTCGTCGATGTATTTGTTAATCACCCGTGTCATGGCCGCACGCAGGCCAGTTAAGTGGGTGCCGCCATCGCGCTGCGGAATGTTGTTGGTAAAGCACAGCACTTGCTCGTTGTAACCACTGTTCCACTGCATGGCCACTTCCACGCCGATGTTGGTGCCCTGGTCGCTCTGGCGGTCGCCCATCGCGTGGAATACGTTGGGGTGCAGAACGGTCTTGCCTTTGTTAATAAAGTTCACAAAGCCTTGCACGCCACCGGCGCCGGCAAAGTCGTCTTCTTTGCCGCTGCGCTCGTCCTTTAGGCGGATGCGCACGCCGTTGTTCAGGAAGCTGAGTTCGCGTAAGCGCTTGGACAGGATTTCGTAGTGGAAATCGTTGTTCTCTTTGAAGATTTCGGTGTCGGGCAAGAAATGCACTTCGGTGCCGCGCTTCTCGGTGTCGCCGATGATTTTCATGGGCGAGACCTCAAGACCGTTTTGGGTCTCGATGATGCGGTTCTGCACAAAGCCTTTGCTGAACTCTAGCGTGTGAACCTTGCCGTCACGGCGGATGGTCAGGCGCAACATTTTGGATAGCGCATTCACGCAGCTCACGCCCACGCCGTGCAAGCCACCAGACACTTTGTAGCTGTTCTGGTTGAACTTGCCACCGGCGTGCAGCTCGGTGAGCGCAATTTCAGCGGCCGAGCGCTTGGGCTCATGCTTGTCATCCATCTTGATGCCGGTGGGGATGCCGCGGCCGTTGTCGACCACGCTGATGGAGTTGTCGCTGTGGATGGTGACCAAGATGTCGTCGCAATGCCCGGCCAGCGACTCGTCGATGGAGTTGTCCACCACCTCAAACACCAAGTGGTGCAAGCCTGTGCCGTCAGACGTGTCGCCGATGTACATGCCCGGGCGTTTGCGCACGGCCTCCAGCCCTTCCAGAATCTGAATGGAGCCTTCTCCATAGGCTTCGGTCGCGCCAGCTTGGTTGGTGTCTATGGTGGGCTGGAAGTTGGAGCTGTCGGCCCCGCTCTCGCCCGTGTTCACCAATGCATCACCATTGGTGAGGGCTGAATCTGGTTTGTTTTCTTCGGTCATGGATAACTCTCTGTCTATCAGCAGCAGAACAAATCAAGCTTCTGCGCTGGGATGTTCTACAAATTTTCAATCTTCTTGAATGCACAAACCCCCGAATGCCGGGGGTTTGAAAGCGCGAACAGCTACAAAATTGGTAGCGTTAAATCCTCATGGGCATGACCACATACTTAAACGTGGCGTTGTCGGGAATCGTAAACAGGGCGGAGCTATTGCCGTCGGACAGCTCCAGTGTCACCATGTCTTGGCCCATATTCGCCAGGGCGTCGATCAGGTAAGTCACGTTAAAGCCGATCTCTATGCTGTCGCCAGCGTAGTCAATGTCCAACTCATCCACCGCCTCCTCTTGTTCAGCGTTGTTGGATGCCACACGCAGGGTGCCGGGATCGATGTTTAAGCGAACGCCTTTGAATTTATCGCTGGTCAAAATAGCGGTGCGCTGCAAGGTGGCCAAGAGGGCGGAGCGCCCCAGCGTGATGCTGTTTTTGTGGTTCTTAGGAATCACACGGTTGTAGTCGGGGAACTTACCTTCTACCAGTTTGGTGACAAACTCCATGCCATCAAAGGTGAACTTGGCTTGGTTGTTGGCAAATTGCATCTCAATGGCGCCCTCGGCATCGCTGAGCAAGCGTTGCAGCTCGATCACCGTCTTGCGGGGCAAAATAACTTCTTGCTTGGGGACCTCTACATCCAGCGCAGCAGAGGCAAATGCCAAGCGGTGGCCATCGGTGGCGACCAAGCTCAATTGCTTGCCTTCGGCCACGAACAAAATGCCGTTCAAGTAGTAGCGAATATCGTGCACCGCCATGGCAAAGGCCACCTGGTTCAACAAACCTTTAAGGGTTTTTTGCGGCACGCTGAATACAGGGCCAAAACTGGCGGACTCTTGCACCAGTGGAAAGTCTTCCGCTTGCATGGTTTGTAAGGTGAACTTGCTTTTTCCACCTTTGAGGATGACCTTGCTCTGGCTGGATTCGAGTGAGACCGTTTGGTCAGAGGGCATGGTGCGCAGTATGTCAATGAGCTTGCGCGCGCCAATGGTGGTGGTGAAGTTGCCGGTGTCACCACCTAGTTCGGCGGTAGTGCGGATTTGAATTTCAAGATCACTGGTCGTGATTTGCAAAGATGTACCCGTTTTGCGTAGCAAGACGTTGGCCAAAATGGGCAGTGTGTGACGCCGCTCGACGATACCCGCCACAGATTGCAAAACCGACAGAACCTTGTCTTGCGTTGCCTTCAATACGATCATGTCAACCTCTTTGAATTCATAGTCTGTCACCGGCCCTTAGCCACTAGCCATGATGAGCTAAGGAGTTTTTTGTGGGCAACCCCCATTTTCGCCTTTTTTTGGGCTATTTCAGGGATTGGAAGTGTTTGTTTTTGTGTTCAGCCTTTAAGCGTTTGCTCCAGTACATGCAGTTGTTGGTTCAGCTCGGTCATTTGAAGTCGTTCGCCGCCAATTTTTCGCACGGCGTGCAAAACAGTGGTGTGGTCACGCCCTCCGAAAAGCTCACCAATTTCAGGCAGGCTTTTTTGGGTCAACTCTTTGGTGAGATACATGGCAATTTGGCGTGGCCGTGCAATGCTTGCCGGACGCTTTTTAGAGTACATGTCTGCGACTTTAATTTTGTAATAGTCGGCCACAGTTTTCTGGATGTTCTCCACAGAGATTTGTCGGTTTTGAATAGACAGAAGGTCTCTTAGTGCCTCTCGGGCAAGCTGGATGGAGATGTCTTTCTGGTTAAAACGCGAATAGGCCAAAATTTTGCGCAAGGCCCCTTCTAGCTCACGCACGTTGGAGCGCACATTCTTCGCTACAAAGAAGGCAACTTCTTCGGGCATTTCCGCACCCTCGGCAAGCGCTTTGTTGATCAGAATAGCCACACGCATTTCGAGTTCCGGGGGCTCGATTGCCACGGTCAAACCAGAGTCGAAACGCGAGACCAAACGCTCGTGAATGTCGGTCAGACCTTTGGGATAAGTGTCGCTGGTCATCACGATGTGTGACTTTTTCGCTAGCAAGGCCTCAAAGGCGTTGAAGAACTCCTCTTGCGTACGATCTTTGTTGGCGAAAAATTGCACATCGTCAATCAGCAGCAAGTCCAGTGAGTGGTAGCGCTCTTTAAATTCATCAAAAGTTTTTCGCTGATAGGCCTTAACCACATCAGAAACAAACTGCTCCGCATGTATGTAAAGAACTTTGGCTCCTGGCTTGTCGGACAGAAGACGGTTACCCACCGCATGCATCAAGTGTGTCTTGCCCAGACCGACTCCGCCATAGATAAAAAGCGGGTTGTAAAGATGCCCCGGCATGGTGGCCACATGCATGGCTGCGGCGCGCGCCATACGGTTGGCTGTTCCTTCCACCAGGGTCTCGAAAGTGAGCATGGAGTTAAGCCGGTTTTTAAGAATGGCGGACCCCTTTTCCTCGGCCACGGAAACCACGTCCTCCGCACTAGCAAAGTCAGACATCCTATGGCTTTGACTTGGCCGCATAACAGCTTCGCGCGGAGTGATTGCTAACTCCAGAGGGATTGCTTGACCATAAAACTTCTCTAACAAGGCAGAGATTCGTGCGCTGTATTGGGCCCGAATCCAGTCGAGCTTGAACCGGTTTGCCACCAGCAGCGTCACCTTGGAAAAGTCGTCAGCGACCAGTGCGGTCAGTGGCTTAATCCAAGAATTGAATTGCTGTTCTGGGAGTTCTTGTGCTAGTTGATCAACGCAGCTTTGCCAAAGGGCGGGGCCAATATCCATGCCCCTATTTTCAGTACTTTTCAAGAGGAATTCCCTTTGCGCACGCGCACACACATCTGTGGACAGTTGTTAAACATGGTGTCAGATTTTTAAAATTATCAATAGCTTATCCACATTTTTAGTAAAAACTGGAAAACTTAGTGCAATACTATCTAATTCAAGCGCAAGGTGAGTATTTTCCAAATCAGGTATGAGTCTGAGCGTTGGGTGATTCGGTAGTTTGAATCAGGCGGCAGTTTTGGGTCGTTGGTTAAAGGAATCAAAGAGTTTAAGCCTAGCCACATTCATGGCCGTTGCG
>JBIIYT010000168.1:0-5769 GCA_044346675.1 Rhodoferax sp.
GGACTCGTCGCAATGCATGTCTACCATCTTGCCGCGCTTGGCGGCTATTTCGCACAGCAGCTTTACGCTGGCTGCACCTTCGGCCATGGTCCGTTCAAAGTGCGGAATACCGCCCACCACGTCCACACCCATGTCCAGAGCGCGCTGCAGGCTGTCTGCGCCGGTGGGGGTGCGTAGCACGCCGTCTTGGGGGAAGGCCACCAGCTGCAGGTCGATATACTGTGCCACGCGCTTTTTCACTTCTAGCAAGGCCGCTACCGCCAGCAAGCTTGGGTCGCTGGTATCTACGTGGGAGCGAATGGCCAGCAGCCCTTGGGCCACCGCCCAGTCGCAATAGGTCAGAGCGCGCTCCACAATGGCATCCATGGTCAAGCTCGGTTTCAACTCGCCCCAGAGCGCAATGCCCTCTAGCAAAGTGCCGCTTTGGTTCACCCGCGGCATGCCGTAGGTGAGCGTGGCGTCCATGTGAAAGTGAACATCCACAAACGGGGGGCTCAGTAACAAACCACCTGCATCTACCACCTCTGCTGCGGGGGCGCTTAGGCCTTGCGTTACTTCGACAATGCGCCCGTCCTGCACGGCAACAGACATGTCTTTACAACCGTCTGGCAAGGTGGCGTGTTGAATCAGCAGGTCTAGCATGGAGGCTCCGCGTTTGAAAAAGGATTATTGCGTGCCAAAAATCCGATCCCCCGCATCACCCAAGCCCGGCAAGATGTAGCCGTGGTTGTTGAGCTGGCGGTCTATGGCAGCTGTGTAGATGGGCACATCGGGGTGGGCCTTTTGCAGTGCGGCTATGCCTTCCGGGCAGGTAAGCAGGCAGACGAATTTGATGGATTTTGGCTTGAGTACCTTCAGCCGCTCCACCGCTGCAATGGCTGAATTGCCGGTGGCCAGCATGGGGTCTACGACGATGACGTCGCGCTCTTGCATGTCTTGCGGCATCTTGAAGTAGTACTCCACCGCCTTGAGGGTTTGGGGGTCGCGGTACAGGCCCACATGGCCCACTCGCGCGCCGGGAATGACGCTGAGCATGCCCTCCAAAATGCCATTGCCCGCCCGCAGGATGGATACAAACACCAGCTTCTTGCCATCAATCACCTTAGCGGTCATGGCTTCTAGCGGGGTATCTATTTCGATGCTCTGCATGGGCATGTCGCGCGTAACCTCGTAGGCCATGAGCGCGCTTAGCTCATTGAGCAGACGGCGAAAGGTGTTCGTGGACGCATCTTTGCGCCGCATCAGGGTGAGCTTGTGCTGCACCAAGGGGTGGTCGATTACGTGCACGTTGTTGGTCATGGGCTGGTTCTTTTCTTTGTTTTACGGTTGAAAATTTAAAACACGGTGTCGTCGCTGACGATGTTCAGGGGCGGCACCCCTGCAGCAAGCGCTATGCCAGCACCTGGCCAGCTGTGTTAACCCATCCAGTCTTCAATTTTCAGTCCGGGAAAGCGCTTGAAATGGCGCGCGTTGTGGGTGACCAAAGGTAGGCCCAGTACCAGCGCATGCGCGGCGATTTGGGTGTCCATCTCGCCAATGGGCAGCCCGGTTTCCTGCAGATGGGCTGCAATTTCGCCATATCGGTCTGCGGCCTCCAGCGTCCAGGGCAATACCGGAAGCTCATTCAGCAGCAAAGCAAACGAGTGGCGGCGCTTGTCATCTGGTTGAAGCAGCGCCAGCCCAAATTGCGTTTCGGCGCGGGTAATGGCGGATATTGCGATTTCCTGTTTCTTCAGCGCAACCAGCATGCGCTTTTGCAGCGCTGCAGAGCTGTTGCGTACAAAGTAGCCTAGGATGTTGGTGTCTGCCAAAACTTTGATCAAGTGCGTTCCTTGGGTTTGGTACTGCGCTTTGCGGGAGTTTTCTTAGCGGGTGGGGCGTTCCATGCCGCAAAGGGATTTTTGGGCGGCAGGTTTTTGCGACTTGCCTCGGACAAAAAGCTGTCGGGGAATGGGTTTTCAGCAATGAGCGCCATGAGTGAGTCTAGCCGCTGCTTGCGCAAGCTCTCGGTGTCCTTGGGTTTGAGGGTTATCTCACCTGTGAGCTCGTTGCGGGTAATCCACATTTCCTCCACATTCACACGAAACGCTTTGGGCAAACGAATGGCCTGATTATGACCGTTGGCAAACACTTTGGCGGTAGCTTGCATGGCATGCTCCTGTGCGCATCTATGAAAATGTAACTACTTTATCGTCATCTTGGCAGATCAGTCAATGTCGGTATTGCTGTGAAAAGCGTTGAGCGTACCCATTAATTTGCGATCACAGCTAGCTTCCGGTTTTCAACCGCTTGACTCTGCTCATCCGGTAGGGTGCATTGCCAAATCGAATGGCTTGATCAGCGTAGTCATAACAAGTACAGTTTGCTGCGAATAGCTATCCTGACTTGCCCCCCCATAAACCGTTCCCGTTATATTGCAAGGAAGTTCATCAGCTTAGGAGAGTGATGGATATGAGAACAAGCAAATTTAGCGAAGAGCAAATCAGTGGTTTTTTGCAGCAAGCCGAAGCCGGGAATGCAGATAAAGGAACTTGGGCGCAAACACGGTTTCAGTGATGGGTCGTTTTACAAGTGGCGCGACAAGTCCGGCGGCATGGATATCTCAGAGGCGAGCGACTGGGCGAACTGGAGTTGGAGAACGGCAAGTTCAAACGACCGCTGGCCGAGGCCCACCTGTACATCCATGCCCTCAAGATTGAATCTTTGGAGGAGGTCCGTCAGCTAATGACCAATTGGAGAGCCGACTACAACGAGATCAGACCCCACAGCCGTGTCGCCTGCAACCTTCGCCGCATTGAGTCGACAGTAAACTGGAGATTCAATGCAAAAGAGTACAACCGATGCAGGAATAAGTTAATCTTGCAAACCCCGGACTTATGGAATTTAGATTGTTACGGCAAACGCGGGTAGGTCATCTCGACGGCACTTGCCTAGGGTGATGCACGCGTAAGCTGACCGTGGCCCCTACAATGGCAGCCTACTCAGACTGTTCATGAAAATTCTCATTTCTAACGACGATGGCTACCAAGCCCCAGGTGTGCTTGCCTTGTATGAGGCGCTTAAAGATATTGCCGACGTAGAGGTAGTGGCACCTGAGCACAACAACAGCGCCAAGTCCAACGCGCTCACCCTGCATTCACCCTTGTATGTGCATAAGGGGCTCCACGGGTTCAGGTATGTCAACGGCACACCGGCGGACTGTGTGCACATCGCTCTGACCGGTTTGTTAGATTACCAACCTGACTTGGTGGTATCTGGCATTAACAACGGTGCCAATATGGGCGACGACACTATTTACTCTGGTACGGTAGGTGCGGCGATGGAGGGGTTTTTGTTTGGCGTGCCGGCAATTGCGTTCTCGCAGGTGGAGCGCGACTGGGCGCATCTAGACTCTGCCGCACGTAAGGCGCGTGAGTTGGTGTTGTCGCTGCAGGAGCGCAAGCTCATTACCCACACTCCGTGGCTGCTCAACGTGAACATCCCCAACTTGCCTTACGACGAAATTGGCCCGCTGAAGCTATGCCGTTTGGGTAAACGTCACTCTGCCGAAAAAGTGATTCAGCAGCCCAGTCCGCGTGGTGAAACCATGTATTGGATAGGGGCTGCTGGTCCAGTGAAAGATGATGCCGATGGCACTGACTTTCACGCTACTGCCCAGGGCTTTATGGCGATGACACCACTCAAAATTGACCTGACCGATCATGATAACTTGGGGTATTGGACCCAGGTGGCCGCTGGATGAAACACCGACCTTCTTTCCCCGCAAGCCTAAACACCACGCTGGCTAAAAACAGGCCCGCCCCGCAAGGGCTGCTTGTATTGCCCGGTAGGAGTGCCAATGCCCCGTCTAAACCGGTGACGGCTGCAACAGTCGTACCCTCGAACGCTGCGCCGCAAGGCGTAGGCTTAGACTCCAGCGCCGTGCGCCAGCGCATGGTGCAAAAGCTTGCCGAGGGGGGCGTGCGCGACCCGCTGGTGTTGGCAGCGATGGGTAGCATCGAGCGGCATGTGTTTGTAGACACTGCCTTGGCCAATCAAGCGTACGAAGACACGAGCTTGCCCATTGGTTTGGGGCAAACTATTTCCAAGCCCGGTGTGGTGTCGCGCATGGCGGAGCTGTTACGCAATGGCAAAGAGGGCAAATTGGGCCGGGTACTGGAGATTGGTACTGGCTGTGGTTACCAAGCTGCCGTGCTGAGTATGTTGGCTGACGAGGTGTACAGCATAGAGCGTTTGCGCGGCCTGCACGACAAGGCCCGAGAAAACTTGCGTCGCCTGCGTTTGCCTAACCTTCACCTTTTGTTTGGCGACGGTATGTTGGGTTACGCACAAGGTGCGCCCTATGCGGGCATTATTGCGGCTGCGGGTGGTGAGGCCGTGCCACAGGCTTGGGTCGATCAGCTCGCCATTGGGGGCCGTTTGGTGGCCCCGGTGGTCACCGGCGGCGTTGCGGGCGCACAGGCGTTGATGGTGATTGACAAGACAAATCAAGGTGTGCGGCAGACGGTTTTAGAGGCGGTGCACTTTGTCCCTCTAAAATCAGGTGTTGCTTGAAGGGAAGTTTCTATGTTTGGTTTTTTTCGCACCCACGGTTGGCCGCTTCAATGCGCGCAGGTATTGGCTGTAGCGCTGGTGTTGGGCTTGTCGGGCTGCGGCTCCAAATCGCCTAACCGGGCACCCGTAGAAGACAGGGGCGCGCAGGGTAGCCATTCGGTGGGGGCGGTCAAGCAACCTCCAGGTTTTGAGAACGCGGGTAAGCCGGGCTACTACACGGTCAAGCCGCAAGACACGCTGATTCAAATTGGTCTAGAAACTGGGCAAAGCCACAAGGACATTGCCCGTTGGAATAATTTAGAGAACCTCAACAAAATTGAAATTGGACAGGTCTTGCGCGTGGTGCCACCGGTTGCTGGCGCACCTGTTGCAGTGGCAAAACCGGTAAGCTCTCCCTCGGTTAGTCCAACTCCGGTAGCCACAGGGCCTGCCGTTAGCAAACCAGTGGCCAGTCCGGTGGTTACGCCAGTGCCACCCCCTGCAAGCACCACACCACCTGCAGCAGCCACCACCTCTAGTGGTGATGATGACTTGGGCTGGATTTGGCCTAGCAATGGCCCCGTCATTACCGGGTTTGATGAAGTTAAAAACAAGGGTGTAGATATTGCTGGCAACGCAGGCGACGCTGTGGTGGCTGCCGCTGATGGCAAAGTGGTGTACGCCGACTCCGGTCTGCGTGGTTACGGCAAGCTCATTATTTTGAAGCACAACAACACCTTCCTTACCGCCTATGCCCATAACCAGAACTTGCTAGTCAAAGAAGATCAGGTGGTGAAGAAAGGGCAGAAAATTGCCGAAATGGGCAACACCGATGCAGATCGGGTGAAGCTGCACTTTGAGGTGCGCCGCCAAGGCAAGCCTGTAGACCCCGCCAAATACCTGCCCGCCAAATAAGCGCTGACCTTATGAAAAAGCCCCTTGTGCATGGTTTGAACAACAAAGATTCAGATCATGCCCATGCGGGCGGTCTGCCAGACCCCAATGGCGAGCAAGGGCCTAGCGAATATGCGCAACCCGCTATCGAATTGGTGGCGGATGGCGAGCTGGAGTCTTTGACCAAGGAAGTACCGTCCAGCGCCGCGAGCGATGAGCCTTCAGATGCCTTAGCGGTTTACCTGCGCGGCGTGCGTCGCACGGAGCTGTTTACCGCCGAAGAAGAGTTTGCAACCGCTACGCGCGCCCGCGCGGGTGACTTTGAAGCCCGCCAAAGCATGA
>JBIIYT010000010.1:0-17834 GCA_044346675.1 Rhodoferax sp.
TGCGCAGCGCCGCCACACGGTGTGGGTGTCGTCCTTTAGCGCGTTTGTGGTGATTGCCATTAGCGCACTCTTGGGGCTGCAAATACTGGCGTTTTTTGGCATCTCGCTGGCGAGCTTTCAGGTGGGCGGGGGCATGCTGCTGCTCATCAGCGCCATGAACATGCTTAACGCCCAGCCCGCCGAGGCCAAGCCCAGCACCCACGAGCTAGAAGACGGCGCAGCCAAAGCCGCCATGGGTGCCAGCATTGCGGTGGTGCCGCTCACCATACCGCTGCTCACTGGCCCGGCTACCATGTCTACGGTGGTGATTTATGCCGAGAAGGCCAAAACACTTTTTCAGCTGAGTACCTTGGTGGGCTACGGCGTGGTGATTGCGCTGGCCACTGCGGTGTGCTTTTCGCTGGCCCAGCACATTGCGCGCGTGCTGGGCAAAACCGGCATTAACGTGATGACCCGCCTGATGGGCCTGATACTGGCGGCGCTGGCGGTGGAGGTGATGTCGGATGGGCTCACCAAGCTCTTTCCCATGCTGGGGCGCTAGGGCACGTTGCTAGGAAATGATGCCGCCCTTGCGCAAAAAGTCGCCTACCAGCTCTAGGCGCAGCAAGGGGCTGTCTAGCTGCATCAGGCTTTGCTTCAGGTGGGTAGGCAGGCTCAGCAATTCGCACCAGCGGTTGGCAACCCAAGCGCAATCGTCTAGCTGGTAAGGCGGCTGCAAGGGCATCTGCTGCGCAGGCACTGCGCGCTCTTGCAAGCCTGCAATCACACGCTGTAGCGCTTGCACCACGGGCTGCAAATCTTCTGGCACCGCGGTGGCGGCATCTGCGGGCAAGGCATCTACATCTGCCACCCACAAACCGTGCTTGAGCTGGCGGCGCTGGCTAATACGAAAGCGCGCGCCGCCCGTGCAGCGCACCACCATCAGCCCCGGCTGCGGCGTGGCCACCTCAATCACCGTGGCCAGCGTGCCCACGTCGGCAAAAAGTTCTTCGGCAAAACCATCGCCCGCGAGGCGGCTGGGGTCGGCCTTGCGCACTTCTGCGCCTTTAAGCAGCGAGACCACGCCAAAAGGTGCGCTGGTTTTAATGCACTTGCGCATCAGGTCCAGGTAGCGCACCTCAAAAATCTGCAGGGGCAGCAAGCCGCCGGGAAACAACACCGAGTTCAGCGGGAACAGCGGCAGCGATGACAGACCCAGCGGCTCAGACACGGCGGCCCTGGTCGTCAATCACCCGCTCGCCGTCTTCCTTGGTAAACGCGCCTTGCTGTGGGTTAGGCAACAGGTCTAGCACCAGTTCGCTGGGGCGGCACAGCCGCGCGCCCAAGGGGGTGACCACCACCGGGCGGTTGATGAGGATGGGGTGCGCCAGCATAAAGTCCACCAACTGCTCATCGCTCCACTTGGCATCGGCCAAGCCCAGCTCTGCATAGGGCGTGCCTTTTTCGCGCAACAGCGCGCGGGGGCTGATGCCCATGGTGGCAATCAAGCTCTGCAGCGTGGCCTTGGTAGGCGGGGTCTTTAGGTATTCGATCACTTGCGGCTGCGCGCCCGAATTGCGAATCAGGGCTAGGGTATTGCGCGAGGTGCCACAGGCGGGGTTGTGGTAGATGGTGATGGTGGACATGGGGCGGGGCCAGCTTGGGAGTGAAGTGAGAGATGGGCTAGGCCTCGTTAGGTAGCGCGAGACTCTTCTCGCTGACCACCACAGGAAGCACTCGATCTAGCCAGAAGTCCGCGTCAAGCTTCTTGTTGCCATTCAGACTGGCATCAAGAAGAAACGACTGGAGAACATCTCGAAGGCATGCTTTGGCAAGGCTGGCGTGCTCATGAATCGTAGCGGCGTCGGTAGACTGCAGATTCAAGCCTCCATGGACTACACGATTTCGAGTTTTCTGCAGCTGCCGGACCCTGTCGTATCGTTCACGCCGAAGTTCCGGAGGAGCTAAGAACGCGTAGTTCAGGGCGACACGAAAGGCGAGTTCCGAGGAGTCCATGGGGTTCAAAACAACTTCAAGTCCTATGACCGCATCCAAGAGCGCGTCAACCGGGGAGAGGCGATTCTCAGCATCGACCAGTCTATCGGCAGCGATGCGTAGCTCTTGCCGCGTTGGGACTAGAAGTGCGCGTTCAATTTCAAGGAACAAATTCACTTCGGAAGCCAAAAGATCCAGCGACGCGAATGTTGGACGGTTTAGCGGCCAACTTGAACTGCCACCGAGATGTGGCAATAACTTAGGAGTGAACTCGGTTTGTGCGAGGAAGATTCCGGCACGACCCGGCTTCAGTACATGTAATGCGCGAAGAATATTGGCTGTCCTAGTCGATGCGTCCTGAATGACCTCCGAAACTACGAGAGTTTGAGGATGGGTGGGTTCCAAGGTGAACTCGCATGGGCTTTGATAGTCAATACAGCAAGAAACCGAGTGGGACAGTAAGTCATGCGGCTGCCCAAAGGTAATGTCCTGGGCCCCAAGCTCGACAATTTCACTCTCAGATAGCTGGCGGAGGATAATTCCTGGGTCAATGGCTATTGGGCAGTCAATGCCAACGAGCTTGACGCCAGCTAGAGATGTTGTCGTACGATGGGTAAGACGTTTGTCATCTAGTAGCGTTTCAAGGTTTACAAGCAGCGTCTCAATGGCACTTGGCAGTGATACTGGTGTAGTCGGATCTAAATCCAGTGCTGAACACCAAGCTGAGAGCAGTGAACTGCAGTCTCCAACATGCATGGCTCGACCTGGGAGGACAAGATGATAGGAAAGCTCTGGCTGAAATTCCGTTATGACTGTCTTTAGTCGGCTGACCACGCTTGAATTTTCAAGCAGGCGGATGAAGGCAATCCAAGTTGAAGAGCCCCGGTATGGTTCAACGGAGATTGAATGGGTTCCGGGGCCGGTCGGCCTGAAAACACGGCGGTAGTCAAGCGGAGCAAGCGCAGCGTGCGTCGGATACAACTCCAATAGAGCGTCCCGGGCGGCAGTTACAAACTGGGCGGATAGTGGCACGATGTTGTGGGTTCGATGTGAGGAGACTTCCCAGTATGGACCTTAGCAAATGTAGCTCGTCGGATATTCTGGAAAATCAGTTGATCCGACTAGCTATTCCGCAATCCCAACCGAGGATGCTGATACCCGTTCACGCTACAAAGCGCGTGGGTTCCACGTACCTCACCAATTTCGAAAATTACCAAAGTCATTTCCATCCCTTTAAGCTTCGTCACCCATGCTAACGAGAAGCGCCCACCTGCATCTGCTGCACCCAAACCTCCATCTCCGCAATAGCCGCATCAGCCGCCGCAGTGAGTGCTTTCACACCGCCCGCCGCATCCGCACTGGCGCTGGGGCGCTGCACTACGAAGCTGCGCTGGGCTAGCAAAATCTCCGCGCCGCCGCTACTTTGGGCCAGCGTGGCGCGCAGGCGCACTAGGCCTGTGCTTTTGTCGGGGGCCTCAAAGAGTTGGCTAAATTCGTCTAGCTCCACACGCAGGCTAAGCGTGGGGGTGGTGCTGGCCACGCCATCTAGGGGGTTGAGCACGGCGCGGCGTTGGCCTAGCTGTTCGCGCAGGCGCTGGCGCAGCAGCTCGGCGGGCGGCATGCTCCAGCGGGCCATGGCGTAGGGGCGCAGTTGCTGGGTGTCGCTGTAGGCCAAGCGGTAAAGCACGGCGGTGCTGTCTAGGGCGCTGGCGGCTTGCACGCTGGCCAGGGCTAGCGGGGCCAAGTTGGCCGTGTGCGTGTCGCTACTTTGGGCTACGGCACCGGGGCCAAAGTCGTACACCAATGGGCGCGGCGGTGCTTGCAGTGCGCCGCAGCCCGCAAGCATGCCCAGCGCTGCAAAACATAAAGAAAAAATGCAGTTTGCGCATATTTGGCGGACACAGATAGCTATCATTTTTATAGTATTTCTGAGTAAATAGGGTCTGCAAACAAGGGCTTGAAGGGCTCTCTAGCGCTTGGCCGGTGGTGCTACAAAGCCACTCTCACCCGGGCCGGGCGGGGCGGTGCCCTTGCCCAAGAGCATAGACTGGGGGTTGTCGTTCACCATGTCCACCGCGCGGCCCACTTGGCGGGCGGCGCGGGCGGCGTCATCAGCCGTGCGGCCCACGCGGGGGGTCAGCGTGGCGCTCACGCTTTGGCCCGTGGCGACCAGCGCGTCGGCGCTTTGGGCAATTTTGTCCAGCGTGCCGCCGGGCTCGCTCAGGCGGGCCGACATGCGCTTGAACTCGTTGGCCGAGGCGCTCACGGCATCCGCTGTGGCGGCCAAGCGGTCCGACGTGGCCTGCATGCTCTTGAAGGTGGCACCGGCCTGCTCTGCCACGCGGGGCAGGTTCAGCGGCTCGGTACCGGGCGGGGTGCTGAGCATTTGGTCGGCGCGGGCAGACAGCTTGCTAATGTTGGCTGCAGCGGTGCCCATGTTGTCTATGGCCACCATCAGGCTCTTTTGGTTGTCGGGCCCCAACAGCACCTTGATGCGCTGGCTGGCCTGCTCTAGCTGGCCCAGCAGGTTGCCGCCTTGGTCGGTGAGGCGCGACATCAGCCCCGCGCGCATGGGAATGCGCGCCACTTGCTGCGCACTGGTGGCAAGCTCTTGCGTGGATTCGCCCGTGTCATCCAGCTGCACAAAGGCCAAGCCGGTCACCCCCTGAAAGCCCAGCGTGGCGAAGGTGGACTGGGTGATGGGCGCTTGCTCATCTACGGCAATGCGCACCAGCACGTTGCCGCGCGTTTGGGGGTCTAGCTCTATGGCGGTCACCCGCCCCACGCTCACGCCCTTGTAGCTCACCCCGGCCTGGGGCTGCAGGCCGGTTACGCTCTCGCGGCTAGAAAGCTCATACACCCGCTGCTGGGAGCTATCACGCGTGAGCCACACGGCCATGCCAATGGCCATGGCAGACACCACCAGCACAAAGGTACCGGCGGCAATAGCGTGGGATTTGTTTTGCATAGCTTGAACTTAAGGCTTCGTTTTTACACGGCTTTGGGGTCGGCGCGCAATAGCTCCATAGCGCGGTGGCCGCGCCCACCCAAAAAGAAGTCTCGCACAAAGGGGTGGTCAAAGGCGATGACTTCTTTGGGCGGGGCGTTCACAATCACCCGCTTTTCGGCCACCACGGCCACGCGGGTGCTGATCTCGTAAATGGTGTCCAGGTCGTGGGTGACCATCACCACCGTTAAGCCCAGCTCGCGGTGCAAGGTGCGTAGCAGGGTGCAAAAGGCGTCGGCCCGGTCGGGGTCTAGCCCGGCGGTGGGCTCGTCGAGCAGCAGCAAGGGTGGGTCCATGATGAGGGCGCGGGCCAGCGCCACGCGCTTGAGCATGCCGCCCGACAAGTCTGCGGGCATCTTGTAAGCGTGCGCGGGCTCCAGCCCCACCATTTGCAGCTTGACCATGGCCGCATCGCGCACCAAGTCGCGCGGCAAGGTGCCCAGCTCGCGCAAGGGAAAAGCAATGTTCTCCAGCACATTAAAGGCCGAGAAAAGCGCCCCATGCTGAAACAACATGCCCACCCGGCTGGCCGCACCCGCACTGGCTAGCTCAGCGGCGGGGCGCCCCAGCACCGTCACACTACCCTTGGCCGGGGTTTCTAGCCCCAATATCTGCCGCAGCAGCACCGTTTTGCCACTGCCCGAGCCGCCTACGATGGACAAGAGCTCGCCCTGCTCAATCGTCAAGTCCAAGTCTTGGTGCACAAAAGTTTTCACACCCCGGGCGCGAAACACCGACCACAGCTTGTTTATGCAAACCGCAGGGGGTGGAGCCGGCTCCGGCGCTAGGGTGGGCGGGTCACTCACACGCCTACTCCTTTAAACACCACGGCAAACAAGGCGTCCACCAACAAGACGCCGGTAATGGATATCACCACCGATGCCGTAGTGCCCTGCCCCAGGCTTTGGGTGTTGGGTTTGACGCGCAGGCCATAGTGGCACGCCACCATGGCAATCAACAAACCAAACACTACCGACTTGCCCAGCGCCAACCACAGGTTAGATATTTCCACCGCCTTGGGCAGCGCGCTCATAAAGTAGGCGGGCGTGAGCCCCAAAGCCAGGTCAGATGCCAACATGCCGCCCAGCAACGCCGCAAAGGTGGTCCACACCGCTACCAAGGGCATGGCCAGCGCCATGGCCAAGGCGCGCGGCATCACCAAGCGAAAGCCGCGCGCCACGCCCATCACCTGCATGGCGTCTAGCTCTTCGGTCACCCGCATCACGCCGATTTGCGCGGTAATTGCCGAGCCTGAGCGCCCGGCTATCAAAATAGCCGCCAGCACGGGGCCCAGTTCGCGAATGATGGACAGCCCCAGTATGTTCACAATAAAAGCATCGGCCCCAAACTGGCGCAACTGTTGCGACATGAGGTAGGCCAGCACCACGCCAATCAAAAAGCCCACCAATGCAGTGATAGGAAGCGCCGTCGCACCAAAGTGGTAGAGGTGGCCCGAGATGTCACGCCACGGCGCTTTGCGCGGCGCGCCCAGCAAGCGCAACACATCCAAGAACAACTGCCCCAACAAGCGCACCGCGCCCGCCGCGTGCCCACCCACGGCATACACCGTGCCCCCCAAGCGCAAAAATCCCGCCCACAGCGACACACTGCGCGGCGGCCTAGGGCTCACCGTAAACCGCGCCACGCGCTCTAACGTGGCACGCTGCCCCGCCGAGGCCTGCACCTGCGCAGGCCAGCTGCGGCCCCACGCGTTCCACAGCAGTTGTGCGCCCACATGGTCTAAGCGCTGCAAGGAGCGTAGGTCCCACTCGGTAGGTTCAGAGGGCGTGGGCGTGATTGCCGATGTGGGCGGCTTGAGAGACTGTTGCAACAGCTCCCAATGCGCGGGCACGGCCAGCGGCTCCGCCGTCCAACTGCCGTGCAGCACCGCACGCAGGCCTTGCGCAGTCTGCTCAAATGCAATACGGGGCTGTAAGTCCTGCACGGCGGTGTCTCGTCTCCATGTGGATATGGGCGAATAGTACCCGCACAAAGCGGGGGGGCGGTTGGCCAGCGTCGCGCGCTGGGTCGAAGCTAGGCCGGTTGCGACGGGGTTTCCATGGGTCTTGAGGCCTAGAGGGTCCAGCAGGGGTCGGGTATATTTGGCTCGGCCATATCAAGTTGGACATCATGAAACCATTCATTCGCATCACAAGAATTCCATACGAGGAGCCCTACCATGTGCACCTCGTTCTGGAAGCATCCAACGGGGAGTCGCTGGGTGTCCTGGAGTACTACGACGATGCGAATGTGTTCAAGGGATGGGCTGATGCATTGGAGAATTTCCCGAGCCATGCCAGTGCCGTGTTTCTACATGAGCTCGGTTCGGAGCGACCGGAGGATAGGAACGCGCACTACTTCCGCTTTCGTGCATTCACAACAGACGGCTTGGGGCATTGCGCCATTCAGCTACGTATGAATAACAACTCTGAATTGCCATACCGAAGCCTTTCGGATTTCTGCATTCGTGCCGAAGCGGCAGACGTCAATCGACTTGGTAAGCTCTGCAGGAAATTCGCCATGCTTAAGCACGAGGTTCTGCACTGGCGTCTGACAGAAGGCGAGCTGTATGAAACACACTTCGATGCCGAACAGGCCGCTGCAGGCGATGCGAAAAATGCGCACACCTGAGCGACAACGTTAGGCCTTTTGCGGAAGTTCGATGCAAATCCATCAGCCGAGCGTGCTAGCCCTCGATCTCGAGGGAACCCTCATCTCAAACGCGATGAGTCAAATCCCGCGCCCGGGAATATTTGAATTCCTGACTCGCTGCGACGAGCTCTTTCCACGTGTGGTTATGTTCACTACCGTAAAGGAGGAGCGATTTCGCGACATCGCAAAGCTTCTCGTGGCAGAAAGAGTCGCCCCCGAGTGGTACGCGAGCATCGAGTACATACACTGGCACGGTGAGACGAAAGATCTCAACTTCATTCGCGGAGCCAACCCGCAAGATGCTCTGCTTGTCGATGACTTTGAGAAGTACGTCCATCCCGGGCAGGAATCACAGTGGCTACAAGTCGAATACTTTGACTACCCCTACGAGTCTACCGACACAGGTCTCGCGAAAATGCTGAAGGTCTTGGAACAATATGCCGGCAAGGCCTAAACCAAACGCTAAAGCGCATGAAAAACATCCAGGTCATCGACGGTGCAGTGAACTCCGTGTATGACATCTTCCAAGCGACGGACGAGGAGTTCTCGCTCATCTATCCGCATGGTGAGGACGTTGCATTTATTGACGAAGTCTTCGAGCGAGGCCCGGGTGAAGAGTTAAACGCCGCATTCGAGCGTATCTGGTCGCGCCGAATTCCGAAGCGCGATGCCATGGGTATTCATGGTCTCTTGTTTTTTGAGCTTGCCGTGAAAATGAAGTACTACCCAACGCGGCAAGATGAAGCGGCAATCAATCCCGATGGGTCACCACTGCGATAACCAAAAATGTTCTCGTTTTTCAATCGCACGTTCTATATTCAAGTTTCCCCTGAGAGGCTGACTGTTCGTAATCCTGAAACCGGCGACTCCATTTCAGAGCCGGCCGAGGTAGCAATATCCAGTGGCCCAAAGGCAAAAATCGTGAATGTGGGAACAGCTGCACGCGCTGCGGCACTTGACCCCTCAGTCAAATTGGTTCGGCCATTTGCACACCCTCGCTCACTCATCTCTGATTTCACAGTTGCCGACCAACTGCTCAAAGAGTTCGTGCGACGAATGCCAGGGCAGTCATTTTTCAAATTTGCACCAATGGTTGTGATCCACCCGCAAGGCGCGCCCGAGGGTGGATTCACTCAAGTAGAAGTGCGCGCGTTTCACGAATTAGCACTTGGAGCAGGTGCGTCCATGGTGAAGGTTTGGCAAGGTCGTGATCTGACAGATCAAGAATTGCTTTCTGGATCATTTCCTACAACGGGGCAAGTCTTGTCGTAAAACCGAGGTTGAACTACGCATAAACAGAAAGGTTTCCCTATTCGTACCGTTGCATGCAAAATGACGTGCAGAAAACCCGCCAAGAGACAACATGACCACCCCACCTGCTACAACCGCCCTCTCCGTTTCTGCGCCCTTCACATCCACTTCCGAATTGTCGGCAGATCTGCGTGGCCCGGTTTTGTGGCTCACCATCACCCGCGAAGAACGGCGCAACGCCATGAGCCACGCGGTGCTGGCCAGCTTGGGGCAAGCCATTAGCGCAGCGCAAGAGCGGCGCGATGTACGCGCCATCGTGCTCACCGGCGCAGGGAGCAAGGCATTTTGCGCGGGTGCCGATTTGCAAAGCGCTAACGCATTTACCACCGACTATTCCGAGCCCCATGGCCACTTGGCACAGCTGCTGCGTGTGGCGCGCGCCAGCTGCGTGCCGCTCATTGCGCGGGTCAACGGAGCCTGCATGGCAGGCGGCATGGGCCTGCTGGCCATGTGCGACATGGCAGTGGCCGCCAGCCACAGTGTGTTTGGTTTGCCCGAGGTGAAGGTGGGCGTGTTCCCGGCGCAGGTGCTCAGCGTGTTGCAGCATTTGATACCCCGGCGCACGCTGATGGAGATGTGCATTACCGGCGAGCCCATCACGAGCGCACAGGCGCTGCAATATGGGCTGGTGAACTATGTGGACGACGATGTGGATGCCCGGCTGCAGTGGCTGCTGGAGCGCCTGCTAGACAAGAGCCCTGCCGCTATTCGCCGTGGGCTGTACACCATGAAAAAGATGGAGGACATGGCGTTTGAAGAAGCTGTGGCCTTCAGTGAGAGCCAAATTGCACTCTTCACCCTCACCGACGATGCCAAAGAAGGCCAAAAGGCTTTTCAAGAAAAGCGCAAGCCGGTGTGGACCGGGCAATAGCCCCGCCCCCCCAGGAATAGCCCATGAGCGACACTGTTTTTGACTACATCATCGTCGGCGCGGGCACTGCAGGTTGCTTGCTGGCCAACCGGCTCAGTGCCGACGCCACCAAGCGCGTGCTGCTCATAGAGGCCGGTCGGCGGGACGACTACCACTGGATACACATCCCCGTGGGCTACCTGCGCTGCATAGGCAACCCACGCACCGACTGGCTATTTGCAACCGAACCCGAGGCCGGGCTCAATGGCCGCGCACTGGCTTATCCGCGCGGCAAAACATTGGGCGGGTGCAGCAGCATCAACGGCATGATTTACATGCGCGGCCAAGCCCGCGATTACAACGAATGGGCGCGGCTGACACAGGATGTCAGTTGGAGCTGGGACAACGCCCTGCCCTATTTCAAACTGCACGAAGACCACTACAAGGGTGCCAGCGCCATGCACGGGGCACGGGGGAGTGCGCCAGAGCTTTTGCAAGACGCAAGCACTCCTTACAACAAAATTTTGCGCCACCGCAGTGCTGGTGGCGAGTGGCGGGTGGACAAGCAGCGCCTGCGCTGGGATGTGCTGGACGCATTTGCACAAGCTGCGGTGCAGGCGGGCATACCCGCCACCGATGATTTCAACCAGGGTGACAACGAAGGCGTGGGCTACTTTGAGGTAAACCAAAAAAACGGCTGGCGTTGGAACACCGCCAAAGCTTTCTTGCGCCCCACCTGCTATGGGCGGCCCAACTTTGAACTGTGGACGGGTGCGCAGGTGGCCAAGCTTTTGCTAGAGCCCGTGGATACCCCACACGCTGGCCCACAGCGCTGCACCGGCGTGCAGGTGTGGGACGGCCAAGAGATGGTGAACGCCAGCGCACGCCTGGAAGTGCTGCTGTGCGCGGGCAGTATTGCTTCACCGCAAATTTTGCAACTCTCAGGGCTGGGGCCAGCGCCCTTGCTGCACGCGCACGGTGTGCCGGTGGTGCAAGACATGCCCGGTGTGGGGGCTAACTTGCAAGACCACTTGCAAATACGCACGGTGTTCAAGGTGCACAACACCACCACACTCAACACGCAGGCCAACTCTCTATGGGGCAAAGCCCGCATGGCCTTGGAGTACGCCTTCAAGCGCACAGGCCCTTTGAGCATGGCGCCTAGCCAACTCGGTGCATTCGCGCGCAGCGACCCGAGTCAGCCCCACGCGAATCTGGAGTACCACGTGCAGCCCTTGAGCCTAGACGCCTTTGGCCAGCCACTGCACACCTTCAACGCCATCACCGCCAGCGTGTGCAACTTGAACCCCACCAGCCGGGGCACCGTGCGCATCAAGACCGCCAGTTTTGCAGACGCACCCGCCATTGCCCCAAACTACCTCAGCACGGAGGCTGACTGCCACGTCGCCGCCCAGTCCATCCAGCTCACACGGCGCATCATGGCGCAAAGCGCACTGCAAAAATACCAGCCCCAAGAGTACAAACCCGGCGTGCAGTTTCAAACTGATGCAGAGCTTGCCAAGCTTGCGGGCGACATTGCGACCACCATTTTTCACCCCGTAGGCACCACCAAGATGGGCCTGGCCAGCGACCCTTTGGCCGTAGTGGACGCGCGGCTCAAATTGCACGGCGTGCTGGGGCTGCGCGTGGTGGACGCGGGCGTCATGCCGCTCATCACCAGCGGCAACACCAACTCGCCTACTTTGATGATTGCGGAGAAAGCGGCGCAGTGGATTGCAGAAGATGCGCTGCTCCAATCAAAGGGTAAATCCTGATATCCAACACCGTGCGCAAACGCTATAGTGCATCCACTTCGAGCGTAGGCAACTGCGGAACATTGGGCTACCAAGCCTGAAGACAGAAAGCGCCGAGGAGACACCCCCCTTGCGGGCTAACACCAACAACAATGTCTGCACCTAGAGATGCAGGTTTTCAAAAGCACCGCTAACCCCGGTGCTTTTTTTATGGCCAATGCGACAATCCTCGTATGGAACTGATATTTGTGTCGCTGGCCTCGCTCTTGGCCGGGTTTGTAGATTCGATCGTAGGTGGCGGCGGGCTGGTGTTGGTGCCCGCTTTGTTTGCGGCATTCCCCACCACGCACCCGGCCACGCTGTTTGGCACCAACAAAGGTGCGTCGGTGTGGGGCACAGCCATGGCCACTTGGCAGTACAGCAAGCGGGTAAACCTGCGCTGGCGCGCGCTGGCCCCGGCGGCAATGGTTGGTTTTTTTGCATCGCTGGCTGGCGCCTGGCTAGTCACCGTCATATCGCCCGAATTTTTACGCAAGGCCTTGCCAGTGGTATTGGTGCTAGTGCTGATTTACACCCTTGCCAAGAAAGAAATGGGCCGCCACCATGCGCCACGCTTTACCGGCACACCGGAGGTGCTGGTAGCCTGCGCCATTGGTGGGCTCATTGGGTTTTATGATGGCTTTTTTGGACCCGGCACGGGCAGCTTTTTTGTTTTCTTGCTAGTGCGTTTGTTGGGCTACGACTTTTTGCACGCCTCGGCCAGCGCCAAATTTTTAAACACCGCCACCAACTTGTCTGCCATTTTGCTGTTCGCACTCAAAGGCCATGTCTGGTGGCACTATGTGCTGATCATGGCTATTGCCAACGTGGTGGGAAGCGTGGCCGGCACCCATTTGGCTTTAAAACACGGCACCGGCTTTGTGCGGGGGGTGTTTATTGTGGTGGTGTCCGCCTTGATATTTAAAACGGGCTACGACGCTTTTTTCCGAACGCTTTGATCACCAAGCCGAAGACTAGGGCGTACGCGGCCAAGGCACTTCTACCGCCACACGCGGCTTGCCAATAGGTGCAGTAGCTTGCCCCTTACTCACCGCCGCCATGTCTTCTACGCTGGGGTACTGGCCTAGGAGCCAATAGTCAAACACCCGCCGGGCAATGGGTGCGGCAGATGCCGAGCCAAAGCCTGCGTTTTCCACAATGACAGCCAAGGCTATTTTGGGATCCTCCGCTGGAGCAAATGCGACGTACAACGAGTGGTCGCGCAAGCGTTCTTCCATCTTGGCCGCGTTGTATTTTTCGTTTTTGTTGAGACCCACCGCCTGCGCCGTTCCGGTCTTACCACCACTGAGGTAACTCGCTCCGGCAAATACGCGTGTGGAGGTTCCTTCTTGGGTAACCCCGACCATGGCTTTGCGAATCACGGCTACGTTGTCAGGCTTGTAGCCCAAGTCTTCTGGGGGGGCCGGGGGAACGGTCACCCGCACGCGGGTAGTAGCGTCTTGCGTAGCAATGACCAGTTGGGGTTTGTGCTTCACGCCGTTGTTGGCCAAGGTGGCCATGGCTTGGGCGAGCTGTAGCATGGTAAAGCTGTTATAGCCTTGGCCAATACCCAAAGAAATGGTCTCCCCCGCGTACCACTTCTTCTGTTCGGGGCGTTTGTAGTACCTGCGCTTCCACTCCGTGCTGGGCAATACTCCACGCAACTCGCCTTGAATGTCTATGCCGGTTAACTGGCCAAAGCCCAAGGGCTTCATAAAGTCGTGCATCGTATCTACGCCCAACTCATTGGCCAAAGAGTAGTAGTAGACGTTGCTGGACTCCACAATCGAGCGGCGCATGTCCATAATGCCCCCGCGCTCATTCTCAGGGCTGCCAAAGCGGTTTCCACCAAACATGTAAAAGCCGGGGTCGTTGATGAGCGTGGTGGGAGAGCGAGTTCCCGTTTCTAGCGCCGCCAAGGCCATAAAGGGCTTGTAAGTAGAGCCTGGGGGGTAAGTGCCGCGCAGGGCACGGTTGAGCAAAGGCTTGTCTGGCGACTCATTGAGCATGGCCCAGTTTTCTTGGTCAATGCCTTCCACAAACAAGTTGGAGTCGAAGGTGGGTTTGCTCACAAAAGCCAGTACTTCACCCGACTTGGGATCTAAGGCCACCAATGCGCCACGGCGCTCCCCAAACATGTCTTCGATGAGCTTTTGCAGTTTGATGTCAATGGACAGCACCACCACGTTACCCGGGGTGGCTGGCTTACTGGACAACTTGCGCACTGCGCGCCCACCCGCAGAAGTCTCTATTTGCTCCACGCCGGTGATGCCGTGCAACTGGCTCTCGAAGCTTTGCTCCACACCCAGCTTGCCAATGTATTCGGTGCCGCGGTAGTTGGCTTGGTCCTCGCTTTCGTTGATTTTCTCTTTCTCGGCTTGGTTGATGCGGCCAATGTAACCAATCACATGGCTTGCCAACTCACCATACGGATAACTGCGAAACAAGCGCGCCTTAATCTCCACCCCAGGAAACTGGAAACGCCGGGCTGCAAAACGTGCCACCTCGGCGTCCGTCAATCGGGTTCGCACTGGCAAAGACTCAAAGTTCTTGGACTCTTCCAGTAGCTTTTTAAAGCGGCGCCGGTCGCGTGGAGTGATGTCCAACACGGTCGACAAGTCATCCAAAGTTTGCTCTATGGCGGCACTCTTAGAGGGTGTTATCTCCAAGGTATATGCAGAATAATTACTTGCCAAGACAATGCCATTGCGATCCAAAATAAGCCCGCGATTGGGCACGATCGGAACAATAGACGTGCGGTTACTTTCTGCTTGGGCCTGTAAATCTTCGTGGCGCCAGATTTGCAGGTAGACCAAACGCGCAAGCAGCAAGACAAAACAAGCCACCACCACCAAGCTGGCCACAAACACACGGGTGCGAAAGCGGGCCAGGTCAGCTTCGACGTTTCGGATTTCCGTCATGCGCGGGCTGAACTACAAAGGGCGGTGGACATCAGGATTGGGCGCTCGGCGCTGGGGTGCCAGCAAGACAAGGCTCGCCAGCGGCCACAAGGCGGACTCTATCAAGGGGGCAATGATGATGGCCGGGCCAGGAAAGCTTCCGCCGGCCAGCATACGCAGCGCCACCTCTACGGCATGGGATGCCACAAACAAGGGCAACACCTGCGCTGCTTGGGCAAAAACCGTGAACCACATTAAGCGTCTATGTATGGATACCGCAAAGTAACTCAGCAAGGCATAGGAAAAGGCGTGCTGACCTAGCAGTCCGCCCTGGTGCGTGTCCATCAACAAACCAAAGACGAAAGCGGCCCCAATGCTAACCCGCATGGGCTGGTGCACGGTCCAAAACACCAGCACCAAGGCCAAAAGATCTGGTGCCCACGCAGAACGACCCGCCACACCCATGTTTTGCACAATATTGAGCAACAAGGCAACACCCAGACTGCCCCAAATAAAAAGCGGTTTGGCCGGCAATAGCAACGGTTTTCCAGGGCGCATCATTAGCGTAGGTCCCCCCGTTTGCGCGCGCCTGTGCGCACGTCTGGCGCTGGGCGGGCGGGTAGTTGTGGGTCCGCAGGCTCCAGCACCATGACATGACTTGCCCCGGCCACCAAGGCCAAAGGCACACAGTAAATGCGAGCAAACACGGCGTCCACGCGCCGCTCCACCTTCTCCACGCGCGCGACTGGCAAGCCCGGCGGATACACGCCATCTACACCACTGGTGGTGAGCAAGTCGCCCACCGCCACATCGGCGTTGGCAGCCATGAAGCGCAGCTCCATAGCGTCTGCATGGGTAGAGGTATCACCAAACGCCACGCCGCGCGCACCAGTGCGCACGTTCAGGACGGGAATGGCATGGTCGGTGTCAGTCACCAAAGTAACCTCACTCACCGATGGATAAACACGGGTTACCTGTCCTAGCACGCCAGACTCGTCTAGCACGGGGGAGCCTAACTCCACGCCGTTTAGCAAGCCTTTGTCGATGATGACTTTACGAGTAAAGGGATCGGCGGCGTCATACACCACTTGGGCCACCATTGCGCCAGAATGCAAACGCTCCCGCAAACCCAACAGCGTTCGAAGGCGCGTATTTTCCAGCTGCAGTTGCTCTACTTGGTTGGCCCGCTGTGACTGCAAATTTAGTTTTTTGCGTGCGGCTTCTTGCTCAGTTTGGGCACCGGCCAATGAGGTGAAGTATTTGCCCGCACCTTGGACCATGAGCACCGGGCGCATGGCCAACCATTGCACCGGGTACAAGGCTGTAGCCAAAGCCACGCGCAGGGGCTGCATCATCTTGAAGCGGGCATCCGCCACCATCAAAAAAATTGCCAAAGCCAAACACACGATGAGCTTTGACAAGGCAGACGGGCCTTGCCGAAACAGGGAAAGCGGATCTCTATCCAGCGTACCGACGGCCATCGCCGATGCTCGGCTCTTATTCGCTAGTGAAAATGGAACCCAAATGTTCCATCTGCTCCAGCGCAATGCCGCAGCCGCGCACCACGCAGGTCAGTGGGTCTTCAGCCACCAACACGGGCAAGCCTGTTTCTTCGGCCAGCAGACGGTCTAGGTCACGCAACAAGGCACCACCGCCAGTGAGCATCATGCCGCGGTCGGCAATATCAGCACCCAACTCGGGAGGTGTTTGCTCCAGCGCATTTTTCACCGCAGACACGATGTTGTTGAGCGGATCGGTCAGTGCTTCCAGAATTTCATTGCTGGAAATGGTGAAGCTGCGTGGCACACCTTCGGACAGATTGCGTCCACGCACTTCCATCTCGCGCACTTCGCTGCCCGGGAATGCCGAGCCAATTTTCTTCTTGATCGCCTCGGCAGTGGGCTCGCCAATGAGCATGCCGTAGTTGCGGCGGATGTAGTTGATGATGGCCTCGTCAAACTTGTCGCCACCCACGCGCACAGAGCCTTTGTAGACCATGCCGCCCAAGGAGATAACGCCCACCTCAGTCGTACCACCGCCAATGTCCACCACCATGGAGCCACTGGCTTCACTCACTGGCAAACCTGCACCAATGGCGGCTGCCATGGGCTCTTCAATCAGGTACACATCGCTAGCACCGGCACCCAAGGCTGACTCGCGAATGGCACGGCGCTCTACTTGGGTAGATCCGCAAGGCACGCAAATGATGATGCGCGGGCTAGGACGAAACACGCCACGCGGGTGCACCATCTTGATAAATTGCTTGAGCATTTGCTCGGTGACGGTGAAGTCGGCAATCACGCCGTCTTTCATGGGGCGAATGGCCTCAATGTTGCCGGGCACCTTGCCCAACATGGCCTTGGCTTCTTGCCCCACAGCTTGGATGGTTTTCTTGCCCTGAGGCCCGCCTTCGTGACGAATGGCCACTACGGAAGGCTCGTCCAGCACAATGCCCTGACCCCGTACAAATATCAAGGTGTTGGCAGTACCCAAATCGATTGCCAAGTCGGTGGAGATATACCGACGAAATGCTCCGAACATCAAAAATCCTCTCAGCTAGGGTAGACACTTTGCCCCCCATCGCCATGGTTGTACCGTAAAGGCAGGATAATAACCGATGGCCTAGGGGTAAGCCCTCATGTTGGCCCTAATAAGACCCGTTTTACCTTTGGTTTCAACTCTTTTTTCACCATGTCACTGACATCCCACGATATCGCACGCCTTGCCAAACTTGCGCGCCTGGAGTTTGCGCCCACTGAGAGCGAACGCCTGCTCACCCAAATGAATGCGTTCTTTGGCATTGTCGAAAAAATCCGCGCTGTAGACACCGCAGGTATTGAACCCTTGGCCCATCCTGTAGCGGCCGTTTCCGATATCGCTCTGCGCTTGCGCGAGGACGCGGCCAGCGAGCCGAACCAGCGCGAAGCCAATCAACGCAGTGCCCCTGCGGTGGAGCACGGGCTGTTTTTGGTACCCAAAGTAATTGAGTAAGAGGTGAAGCAAGAATGACAAGCCACCCCCTCTCCACTGCCGCAAACCTGCACGACCTGAGCGTGCACGACTTGGCGCAGGCCTTAAGAAACAAACAGGTCTCCAGCGTAGAACTAGCCACGCACTTTCTAGCTCGCAGCCGTGCGCACACCCACGTAGGCGCCTATGTAGACCTGCAAGAGGAAGTCACCCTCGCGCAAGCCCGTGCAGCAGATGCCCGCATCGCCAAGGGCACGGCCGGCCCTTTAGAGGGTGTGCCGATTGCGCACAAAGATATCTTCGTCACCCGCGACTTCCCCACCACTGCAGGCTCACGCATGCTGCGGGGCTACCAGTCTCCGTTTGACGCTACCGTG
>JBIIYT010000169.1:0-5749 GCA_044346675.1 Rhodoferax sp.
CCATCATCATGCTCACCGCCAAGGGCGAAGATATTGACCGCATCATCGGCCTAGAGGTGGGTGCCGATGACTATTTGAGCAAACCCTTTAATCCGCGCGAGCTGCTGGCCCGCATCCATGCCGTTTTGCGGCGCAAGCCCAAACAAGAGGTTCCCGGTGCGCCGTCTACCGACAACGAGGTTTCTAGCTTTGGGCAATTTACGTTCGATCTAGGCGCCCGCACCCTACATAAAAATGGTGAACCCGTCACCCTCACCACCGGCGAATTTGCCATGCTCAAGGCGCTGGTGCGCCACCCGCGCGTACCCATGTCGCGCGAAAAGCTGGCCCAGCTCTCGCGCGGGCGGGAGTTCGAGCCCTTTGACCGCAGCTTGGATGTGCAGGTGTCGCGCCTGCGCAAACTCATAGAGCAAGACCCCACTTCGCCGCGCCACATCCAAACTGTATGGGGCGTGGGCTACGTGTTTGTGCCGGACGATGGGGGCTGACTTGGCATTGTCTTTCCAAGAAACCTCTCCACTTACGGAACTGCTCACGGCCCCCGCGCCTTTGGCGGCAAACGCCTCCAAAAAGCGATTCTTAGCGTCGCTAGGGCGGCTGAGCCTTTTTTGGCGCACCTTCTTTTTGTTGGCCTTGCTGCTCTTGGGCAGCATTGTGGCGTGGCTACAAACGCTGCGCACGCTGGAGTTGGAACCGCGCGCTATTCAAATGGCTCAGCAACTCAGCTCCCAAGTGAACTTAAGCCGGGCGGCTCTGGTGCATGCGGACGCGATAGCGCGTGTTTCTTTGCTCAAGACCATGCAAGACGAAGAGGGCTTGCGCATCGTTACACGTCAAAAAACAGACCCATTCATCCCTCTAGACTCCGACGCCTTTAGTCGTGAAGTCGCGCTAGAGGTGATAAAACGCTTAGGCGCTAAAACGATTGTGGCCAGCCAAGTCAACAAGCAGCCCGGCCTGTGGATCAGCTTTAGCATTGACAAAGATAGCTACTGGCTTCTGACAGACAAAGCGCGCTTTGCCCCCGCCGGGCAAAAGACTTGGGGCATTTGGCTCTCCGTGGCGGCGGCGTTGTCATTGGCAGGCGCCGCCTTGATTGCCCGGCTCATCAATAAGCCGCTCAAGCACCTGTCGTTTGCAGCAAGCCGAGTGCGCGAGGGCGACTTTGGTGCCAGCCGCTTGGACGAAAGCGTGCAAACCAACGAAATACGCGAAGTCAATATTGGTTTTAATCGGATGGCCCAGCGCCTAGCCAAAATAGAGCAAGACCGCGCCGTGATGCTGGCGGGCATTTCGCACGACCTGCGCACGCCCTTGGCCCGTTTGCGCCTAGAGACTGAACTCAGCGTGACCGACCTGAACGCCCGGGAACACATGGCAGCCGACATCAGCCAACTTGACGCCATCATCGACAAGTTTTTGGACTACGCTCGGCCCGATACGGTCAAGCTCTCTTCCGTGCTGCTCAGCGATGTGGTGGAAGCATGTGTGTATTCGCACCAAAAGCAAGAGGACGTGCAAATCAAAGTGCAAATGGACAAGGATCTATTGGTCTTGGCTGACGAGGTGGAGCTGGGGAGGGTTGTTTCCAACTTGCTAGAAAACGCCCGGCGCTATGGCAAGTCGGTAGACACTGGGGTAGCGCAAATCGAATTGACCGCACTTGCCAGCGAAAGCTGGGTACTTATCAAAATACGCGACCACGGCATGGGCGTGGCACCCGAGCAACTGGCCAACCTGACCAAGCCCTTTTACCGGGGCGAAGCCGCACGCACGGCGGCCAACGGTGCGGGCCTAGGCCTGGCTATCGTAGAAAAAATCGTACAGCGCATGGGCGGCAATTTTGCGCTGAACAACTCATCCACAGGCGGGCTGTCTGCCAACATTCGTATGCAGCGGGCCACCCGTATGATATTTTGAAGTCTTTAACAGCCATAGGTTAATATTCTTAGCTATTAACAATTTGGCAGATTTAGCAGCGCCAAACACAACTATCTGTCCGATGTTTAAATTTTTTGAACGCTTTGAGCTTGCTTCTCTGCCAAAACAGCTCACTCCACTTGAAGATCGAGCCATCTCACAAAAATCGCAAAACGATGCGCTAGAAGCTGAAGTCATTCGAGCTGCTTTTAAGCAGCTCCTACGCCAACAAGATATTCCCCCCCATTGGCTGACTTGCGAAGGCGTCGTGATTCAGTACAAAAACAAGGTGGAAAAGCGCTGTGTGCATATCGTCATCAAGCATTGGAATGAAAAGCTTTTGCACTACGCACCGGCGCTGCAAAAGAAGCTCTTGCAAAACATGGATTTATTCGATCCGAAAACGGACTATTCAGACTATATTTTTTCCTGGGAGTTCGCGCCAGACATCAAGTACCCCATTAGCGATTTGCCTGGCAAGGTGATCTGGAGTGACCCTGAAGTGATCGCTTCAGACGCCTCGATTGCGCGCCTGCGCAGCGGAACTAAGCAGCAATCGCGTGCAGAACTGGAAGCTCAGTTTAGAGCCTCAGAGTTCCATCAAAAAGACTTTCAAGATACCGACGTTTTGTAAGCGCTGCTGGATTCAAGAGCCAAGAGAAGCACCACTGCCCGGGCCTCTATGGCCAAGCCCTCACCCACCGGACCCATTTTCTCGGCCGTCTTTGCTTTCACATTCACCTGCTCTACCGTTACGCCCAACAGGCCAGCAATGCGCTCACGCATCGCCCCAATGTGCGGGGCTATTCTTGGCGCTTGGGCGACGATGGTGCTGTCCACATTGCCAATGGTGTAGCCCCGGGCTTTGATCAGTTCGGCAGCATGGGCTAGCAGCACACCAGAGTCTGCGCCTTTGAAGCGCGCATCGGTATCGGGAAAATGGGTGCCAATGTCACCCAAGGCGGCGGCACCCAACAAGGCATCCGTAATGGCGTGCAGCAAGGCATCTGCATCGGAGTGGCCCAGCAGGCCCTTGGTATGGGGAATTTCCACGCCACCCAAAATGAGCTTGCGGCCTTCTACCAATGCGTGGATGTCCCAACCTTCACCAATACGAAAATTCATAGTCTTCTTTCTTTAGGCTGCGGGCATTTAAGCTTCGCTGGCACGGGCCAGCAAAACGGCTTGGGCCAGCGCAAAGTCTTGCGGGTAGGTTACCTTGAAGTTTTGCACACTGCCCTCCACCAGCAAGGGGTGCAGGCCCAGGCTCTCAATGGCGCTGGATTCATCGGTTACCGAATCGCCCGCACTTTGCAAAGCCTGCATTAAATCCCCAATGCGAAACATCTGCGGCGTTTGGGCTAGCCATTTGTCCGCGCGCTCCACAGTGGCTTGCACCCTGCTACCGGCTTCGCGCTTCAAGGTGTCGGGCAACTTCAGGGCGAGCAAACCACCCACCGCGTCGGATAAGCAAGCGTCTATCAGGCGGTCGATCTGCTCGGGGGTAATGAGGCAGCGCGCCGCGTCGTGCACCAGCACCCAGTCGGTGGCGGCAGCGCCCTGCTCCACCAACGCACTTAAACCATTAAAAACACTGCTAGCACGAGTAGATCCACCGCAAGCAGCTATCAAAAGAGTAGCACTTAAGGTATGAGAGCGGGTTTGAAAGAAGGTATCTCCCTGGGACACCACCACCATGGTGCCGCTTAAGCGGCGCACCGCCGCAAAAGCCGCCAAGGTGTGCATCACCATGGGCTGGCCCGCCACCGCTTGGTATTGTTTGGGCCCCGATGCGCCCGAGCGCGAGCCTGTGCCCGCGCAGGGAATCAGAGCCCAGATATTCGCAGAAGAGCCGCTTGGGGAGCCACTGGATGGGCGAGCGCTCGCGGGGGGATTTTTCGGGGGGTGGTTGGTAGGCATCTCCCCCCATTCTAAAATCGAACCCATCCATGGATTTACCTAAACTACAAAACGGCAAGCGTTTCACCTTGCCACGCCCCATTGGCTCTGCCGATGCCCTGCTGCTAGCCCAACTCGCAGAGCGCGAAAAAGCCGCCAACAAGCCCACCATGGTGGTGACAGGCAACGCCGCAGACGCCCAACGCCTGTTGGAAGAAATAGCCTTCTTCGCCCCCACGCTGCGCTGCACCCTGTTCCCCGACTGGGAAACGCTGCCCTACGACACCTTCTCACCGCACCAAGACCTCATTAGCGAGCGGCTGGCCACGCTGTGGCGTATCAGTCAACGCAACAAGGAAACCGGGGCAGATCTGGTCATCGTGCCCGCCACCACGGCGCTGTACCGGCTGGCGCCCCCCAGCTTTTTGGCGGCCTACACGTTTGAGTTCAAAGTCAAACAAAAGCTCGATGAAGCGCAGCTCAAAGCCCAGCTCACGCTAGCCGGGTATGCCCACGTCACCCAAGTGGTAAGCCCCGGGGAATACGCCGTGCGCGGCGGGCTGATAGACCTGTTCCCCATGGGCAGCTTGGTACCCTACCGGGTGGACTTGTTTGACAACGAGATCGACAGCATCCGCACGTTCGATCCCGACAGCCAACGCAGCCTGTACCCGGTGCCTGCGGTGCGGCTGTTACCCGGGCGCGAGTTCCCAATGGATGAGGACGCACGCGCCAAGTTTCGCAGCCGCTGGCGCGAGCTGCTAGAGGGCGACCCCACCCGCAGCCGCATCTACAAAGACATTGGCAACGGCGTGGCCACGGCGGGTATTGAGTACTACCTGCCCTTGTTCTTTACCGACACCGCCACCGTGTTTGACTACGTGGGCGCAGACGCCACCGTGGTGCTGCACGGCGAGCTAGAGGGGGCGTTTCAGCACTTTTGGCAAGACACTAAGGAACGCTACCGCTTGGTGCAAGGCGACCCCGAGCGGCCGGTGTTGCCACCCGAGTCGCTCTTTTTGAGCACCGAGCAGTTTTACGCACGGGCCAATGGCCACGCACAACTAGCCATCAAAGCCGCAAGTGAAGGCGGTGAAGAAAAGTTTGCAGAGTTCGCCGCCCTGCCCGACCTCACCGTGGTGCGCGGCACCGAAGACCCGCTGGCCCGCCTCAAAGCCTACACCCGCAACACCCAACAGCGCCTGCTGGTGCTGGCTGAGAGCGATGGCAGGCGGGAGAGCTTGCTGGACTTTTTGCGGGCTTCGCAAGTGAACCCCGTGGCGTTTGATTCGCTGTTGGACTTTCAGCATAGCGAAGAAAAAATAGGTATTGCCACCGGGGCGCTGGGCTCGGGCTTTAGCTGGATTGAGTCAGGCATTGACTTGGTAACAGAGACCGAACTCTTCGCCGCAGGCCCCACCACCCGCAGGCGCAAGAAGCAAGAACAGGTGAGCGACGTAGAAGCGCTCATCAAAGACCTGAGCGAGCTCAAAATTGGCGACCCCGTGGTGCACTCGGCCCACGGCATTGGGCGCTACCGAGGCTTGGTGAACATGGATATGGGCAACAAGAACGCCCAAGGAGAACCGGAATTACAAGAATTTTTGCACCTGGAATACGCCGACAATGCCACGCTCTATGTGCCGGTAAGCCAGCTGCAACTCATTAGCCGCTACACCGGCGTAAGTGCCAACGAAGCGCCCCTACACCGCCTGGGCAGCGGCCAGTGGGAAAAAGCCAAACGCAAAGCGGCTGAGCAAGTGCGCGACAGCGCGGCCGAGCTGCTAAATATTTATGCCCGCCGCGCTGCGCGCGAAGGCCATGCCTTCAGGTATTCGCCCCAGGATTACGAAACCTTCGCCAACGACTTTGGTTTTGACGAAACGCCAGACCAGGCCGCCGCTATTCACGCCGTCATCCAAGACATGAT
>JBIIYT010000170.1:0-5737 GCA_044346675.1 Rhodoferax sp.
AAACAAGTTTCATTCCTGGGAGGATTGCAACAATGTCTGCGCGCTTGTCGTTTGCCATGTGGCCCTCTGGGTCAATGGTGATCTGGAGCGTACTCGTCCTTGCTTGTAAGAGGCCAACGAGGGCATCACGACAAACGCCTTCGGACTTTGGGTCATCCTTTTTGTCATACCGATCGGTATTCCAAAACTGTTTAAAAACGTCAATGTTTGCTGATGTGATGTGTTGCCTCAAGCCATCAAGATGCCACATCATTAGCGCGTGCAGATCAGCAATGTTTGCTGGCTTACCGTTAGAAAGTGCAGCGGCAACCTGCTCAAAGCTCGGCTGATGAAATTGCGTTTCCGTTCTCAATATCCGTTGCTGCGCAATCGCATGCTTAACATCATCTAAATAACCAGATGCATGAGGCAATGCAGAAATACGGTTTAGTGACTTTGCTGCATCTTCGGAAGTTTCCGAAGAAATATCGGCAATCAATTTCAATGCGAATTCTGTCGCATCCCACGCATTTGTGTCACCAACCGAAACACCTTCTGGATGTGATGTTCGCGAAAACTGCGACATAACCCAATCAATGATCTGTTCCATTTGTTGGCAAGACAATAGCCGCGCTCCTTGCTGATTGCGACGAGAGCGTCCGCTAAGCGCGCGCAATTCCCAAATCAACTTTTGCTTGCCCAACTCATCCAGTGCGTCGCAATACGAACCGAACTCCGTTGCCGAAATGAGGTATCCCGCAGCTAGCCAAACGGTCAGCACATCGTCATTGCCGAAACCATCTGCTATGCCTTTGCGAAAAATGCGAGTGACTTGATCTGCATCGCATTCACAAATCGCTACCTGGACTAACTGTCTAAGCGAATCAACGTGAGCAGTTGGAAACTCCTGCAAAAGGGTAAGCGCTACTGCTGGTCGATACTGCGACAGCTCTGCATTGTTGAGCAGTTCATGCAGACCATAAGCATTCTGAAAATTTCTTGCCAAGTCTGCGCGCGCTAAAGCCAGATTTGCACGCAAAACAAGCTCGGGGCGTTCTCGAAGCAGCATCGTTTTCCACGGGTGTACAAATTGCGATGAAACATTACCCTTATACGTGGAGGTTACGCACAAAGAATCAATCATCAGCGCCGATACCAAATAGCTGTCCCCAAGATCAAGCAAAGGCTGAACCGCAGCAACATACTCATCGAGCCCAGCAAGAACGGCATACCACCACCTATGATATTTTCCCTCGATGTGCTTTTGTAGCAGTTCAGCCGGGGCAGGAATAGTGCCGCACTGAACCAGAGCAATCAGCCCTTCAATAGCAATCAACGCATCATCTGCCCCCAACTCCTCCACGATGCGCCCGAATGGTGTCGCGTCGCGATTCAAGCCATAGGCCATCCCAAAGTAAACCTCAGCTATCCATCCCAACCACCCAAGGTCTTTCCCGGATTTGATTGCTCCAATGTGCGCTTTGAAGTTGGCGCGATTCTGCCTTTGAGCAGCTTCTTTTTTTGCTACTTGTTCCTGATTGCGCAGCGCATCGTTCACCCGCCATTCCGGTATCTCCTGATAGCAACAACGTTGCCGTATCTCTTCAAGAGTGGGATGGCCATCAGCTGACTCAAGAAGTGAATTGAAGTCTGTAAGTGCATCTACGCCGCCCTGTATGGCTGTATAGAGCGCAAGTTCAAAAAGACAATCCTTTTTGGCAGCATTTGCCTCAACCGTGTACTGGCGGATACAGCAATTCAAGAGCAATGCATCGCCATAATTGGTAATGCCAAGCTCTCGCAAGTGATAAATGAACTGTGGAATACTGTCGCTCGGCATCAGTCGGCGCAACGCAGCGTCAATGGTGCGTTCGATTGCCGCTGGAAAGTCAGCAACGAGTCTTTGCATGCTGGCGACGTTTACTGCGTAGTCGTGATTGGCAACTTTGTGACGACATTCGAGCCAAGTTAGTAGAGTTTCGCCATCAATCTGTGTGTTCATTGTGAGAGCACGATGAAGCAGGCTGTCAAACTCACGATCCAGTCCCCACACATCCGCACCGCCAGAAGAAATTGTCTTAGTGTTTTCAGATATGAGATTTAGTGCCGTGCACACGTCACTATCCGTGACGTTATCCGATAGGTGGTAAAGCACATCGAAGGGGACTTTTGACTTGCACAAAAAAACGTCACAAAACAATGTCGTAAACGCTTCAATTCCCAGTCGCTTTCCCAAGATATTCTTGAGAATTTTCGCTTTCAAACAAAGGTCTTCCGCACCTGTTCCGATGGCCTTGTAAATCACGGTGAGCGCACTGTTACCCGGCTCACCTAGCCTGTATAGCGCGTCAACACTGGCTCTCCGCTCCGCATATGAGGCCAAGGAATTGCCTGCGAGTTGCTGCAACTCAATCAGCAGTTCTGGAATGGGTTGCCCTGCAGTCAGTGCATCCAAGACAAGTGTTCTGAGGCTGAAGTTCGCATTTTCAGCGACAAGAATTTTGCGGAAGCCAACCACCATGTCTGGTCCAGCCAGGCTAGCGACCGCCGCTGATGACCAGTTCCCTTCTCGAAACCACGGATCAACTTCCGACAACTTGGCCAATTCCGATAGAAGAAAGTTTCGCAGTGAAGGCGACAGCGCTTTGGCATCACCATAGCTCAGTACGCCAAACGGGTCGGCAGAGATCAATGCATGCGCATCAGCCTGAAGTTTGCTTGCCAGCCATGCATGCAACCCGCGAAGTTCAGAAGGTGGCCTGCCGTCAACGCCGATTAGTGCGCGAACGCGGCCTATCGGCAACCCATGTCCAATTTGTTTTGCAATCCACAATGCGCCGAGATATTCCGCAACAGTTCTGTGTGCGTAGTCCACAGTCCCCACTTCGAGCGCTGAAACGAATACTCTTCGCCCGAGAGCGGCCAAGACCTTATCTTTATCAACGCTACTGAAATAGCGATAGCTCGGTAGGTCATCACAGTGGTTGTGCTCGGTGAGGCTAATTGCCTGTATGTCGCTAATCAGACGCACCGCGCATATCTCGCCAGCAACGTCTAGCAGCTCATTTGGCGAATACCGTCCACTAGAACGGCTTGCTTGAGAATGGTTGTGCTCTGTCAAGAGGATATCGACAGCTTGACTGAATAGCTCGGTTCGCGAATTTGGCCAATCGCGTTTGCCGACAACCTCCGCAAGCATTGTCAAATTTTGAGGGTTTCCCAGTAGATCGCCCAACAACTTGCTTTGGGCTTCCGCGAGAAAAGCCGTGGGGTCTTTCACGCCTTGTTTTACGAGGACATCAATCTGTTCTGCCTCTGACAGTGGCTGTAGAGCGAGTACCACGCATTCGCCATTCTCTGCAAAGAAATCACGAAAAGCCGCCAAATCTGTTTCGCCCAACCAGTCTGCAGCACGGCATGCAATTCGTACTTTGCGTGGCTTTACTAAAAACAGCTTCTGCACAATTTGGTCGACTGCATTCCCATCACCGCGACCAGCACGCCTTTCGTCGAGCGCATCAATATAAAGCGTGTTTGTCTTCCCCAACGAGGCAATATCTCTGTTGAGAAAAGACCGAGCGACAAGTGCCTGAGTTTCTTCATGACGCGCAAACTCGCTGAAAAGATGAGTTTTTCCCGCACCAGGATCTCCCAATAAAACAATGCTGGGGAACTCAAGATAAGCAGAGAAGGGATTTGAACCATTGCCCACTTTGGGGGCCAAGCTTACTTCTTGGACAGTACGATCAGTTAACAACATTTGACTGAATAATCGTTCAATAGCGTTGAGAGTTGAGGCACCAAGCGCACACCTATTTACGTTGCTCAATGCAGGGAATGGTTGCCATTGTCATGTTCCCAGCCGTCGTCCAAATCCGTCTCCCCCACTGACCCCCATCACCAACCGCTGCGTAGCCCGAGTCGCCGCCACATAAAACACCCGCGCCGCTTCCTTCTCATCCTCCCCCTTTGCTGGCATATGCCCCACGCCGGACAGCGCCACCACGGGGAATTCCAGGCCTTTGCTGACCTTCATGGTCATCACCTTGATCTTGTTGCTGGTGGGGTCAAAGTCGCCAGAGCCCAGTCGGTTTTCTACCGGCAGCTTGCGCTGCGCCAGAATGCGGGCGCACAGGTTACGCATCCTCGCCGCCCTCCAGCAGCACCCCACGCCGCGCCAGCCGCTCGCGCGCTTCCAGTAGGGCTTGGTGCAGGTGTTGTTCCAGCTCGGCCTTGGGCGGCAGCTCGGTCCAGTATTCGGCCACGGTGATGCCGTCTTTGTGCATTTGCAGCAGCTCTACCTGTTCGCGGCTGGATTCGGCGCACAGGATGAGGCCGATGGGGGCCTCTTCACCCGCTTGGCGTTCGTGCTGGTCCAGCCATTTCAAATACAGCTCCATCTGCCCTTTGTGCACGGCTTTGAAGCGGCCCAGCTTCAGCTCAATGGCCACGAGGCGGCGCAGGCGGCGGTGGTAGAAAAGAAGGTCGAGGTAAAAGTCTTCGCCGTCGATGACCATGCGCTTTTGGCGCTCTACAAACGCAAAGCCCCGGCCCAGTTCCAGGATGAAGGCTTCCAGCTGGCGCAGGATGGAGGCTTCCAGGTCGGCCTCGTCGTGGCCTTGGCGCAGGCCCAGAAAGTCGAGGAAATACGGGTCTTTGAAAACGGTGCCCACCGTCTGCCCCTGTTCGGGCATCAGCGAGTCAGTGGCAGAGGTGCCGGCGTTGGCATGGGCAATGGCACTGCGCTCGAAAGCTTTGCGGTCTATCTGTTGGGCCAGCTCGCGCACGCTCCAGCCGTCTTGTGCGGCGTGGTGGGCATAAAACTGCTGTGCCTCGGGCGCTTTGAGGGCCACGATAGCCACCATGTGGCTCCAGCTCAATTTTGTCGACAGTGTCGACACAATCTCTGCGCTGGGGAAAGCTTGCGCAAACTTGACCATGCGGCGCAGGTTGCGGGCTTCAAAACCCCGGCCAAACTCTTGCGAGAGCTGCTGACCCAGTTGCTCCAGCAGTTGGCTACCGTACTGGGCACGTTCGCCGCCCAGCACTTCGGTGGCCAAGCGTTGGCCCACTGCCCAGTACAGGCGGGTCAGCTCTGCATTCACCGCACCGGCCAGGCGCTGGCGGCTGCTGGCAATCAGGCTGCGCAGTTCGGCGTGCAGCTTGTCAGAAGGCGCATGCGCTGCGCCGGGTGTGATATCAGTCATGCGTGCAACTCTTTTCTAAGGCGATCCGGGAGGGTGACGCTTCGCAGCTGCCCAATGAAGGTATGAGAGTTGCCAAACCGGTGTCGCCCCTGAGTGTTAGATGTTTTTTTGCATGCATCATGCCACCCATAGCGTGGGCTTGTAAAGCGGGGCGGGGCATGTGGCCCCGTTTTTAGAACGAAATTGGCGTTTCCCGCAGTATCTAGGGCGCAAGCAGCTATAAATACTGTAGCGCTCTTGCAGGCAACAAGTCGCTCAAACAGCGCGTGTGCCCCAGCGGGCACTCCCGCTGAAAGCAGGGGGCGCAGTCTAGCGGCGGCTGGTAGGTGGCATCGTTTTTCAACCACAGCACAGTGGCTTGGGGGCTTAAAGGTGGGGTGTGCAAGGGGCTGGACGAGCCAAACACCGCCACTTGGCGCACGCCAAAAGCAGCAGCCACATGCATGAGCCCTGAGTCGTTACTGACCATGGCCTTGGCCGCCGCAATGGTGGCCAGCGCTTGGTCTAGCGTGGTGCGGCCTGACAGGTCTATGCACTGGCCGGGCTTGCTG
>JBIIYT010000171.1:0-5736 GCA_044346675.1 Rhodoferax sp.
GCAGACGTGACCGGCATGTAGCGCACCTCGAGTTTGGGGATCTTGAGTTCGCGCTCCAGCGCGCTAACGATCTTGGCGCAGATGTCCATGGCGTAGCCAATGGGCTGTTTTTTGTCGTCGAAGTAAGAAAAGGGGATGGACGCTTCGCGGTGCGCGATAGTGATTTCCTTGGTTTCACGAATTTTGTCCAACTGGCCAGCTCCCACCGGCAGCCAGATCGCGCAGAGGAAAAATGCCACCCAAAGAGGGCGAGGCAAGCACAAGGGTATGAGGTCATTCATTTGCGTTCTCCAAAAAAATTAGTTAAGTTCAGGGGCCGAAAAAATCCGGTGGGTTATTTATGGAATAAGCTGTCGCCATGCGTCTTCGCCACATAGAAGTATTTAATGCGGTCATGCTCACCGGCAGCGTGAGCTCTGCCGCGCGTTTGATGAACGTGACCCAGCCTGCGGTGAGCCGCATCCTGGCGCATGCCGAGGTCCAGTTGGGCTTTGCGCTGTTTCAGCGCATCAAAGGCCGTTTGACCCCCACCACCGAGGCGCAAGCCCTGTACCCGCACATTGCCCGCTTGTTTGCCCAGCTGGACGAAGTGCAGCGTTTGGCCAATACCTTGAAGCAGGGCAACCGTGAAGGCGAGTTGCACATCCTGAGTGTGTTGGCGCTGAGCCACGAGGTGTTGCCTAGGGCGCTGAAGCAGTTTCGCCAAAAGCACCCTAAGGTGATGGTGACCATTGACTCTTTGCACTCGCCCCAAATCGTGTCTTCGCTGGTGTTGCAAGAGGCCGATGTGGGCTTTGTGTTTAGCGCCATAGCGCACCCATCTTTGGAGCTGGAGCACTTGGCCCAAGGGCGCATGGTGTGCATTGCCCCCAAAGGCATGTTGCTGCCCAAGTGGGTCAAGGCAGGCGCGGTGTCCTTGAGCGACTTGGGAGATATTCCCGTGATCAGCTTGGATGTGGGTGACCCGATCGGCATCACCTTGAGCCAAGCCTGCGCTGAAGTGGGGGTGGGGCTGCAGTCGCAGATCAAAGTGCAAACCTACCACGCGGCCTTGGCCTTGGCGCACCATGGCTTGGGTGTGGCCTTGGTCGATGCGTGCACTGCAGTCTCTGCGGATCGCACGCGGGTGGATGTGCTGGCGTTGGAGCCCCATATTCCCGTGCCTATTACGGCGTTGCGCCCTATCAATAGGCCCGTATCTTTGCTGGCCACAGCCATGACCCGTTGCGTGCAAGAGGCTGTGATGCAGGCAGTGGGCCAATAAGCTCATGCTGCGTTAGGGCTGGCGGCGCGAAGCTGCTCTAGGTGCTGGCCTACTTGCTGGGCGGTGCCAAATGCCAAGGTCAAACCCAGCGCACCGTGCCCTGTGTTCACAATGAGATTGCTGGGGCCACCCGGCTGCACGCCCACGATGGGCAAGCCTGTCGGTGTGGCGGGGCGCAATCCGGCCCAAGGCTGGTCTTCGCTGCTTAGCGCAAGTTGGGGTAGCACCGCCTGCGTGCTGCGGCGCAAACTGGCAATGGCTTTGGGGCTAACGCTGCGGTCATGCCCCACCAGCTCGGCCATGCCCGCCACCCGCAAGCGGCTGCCTATGCGGGCAAACACTACTTTGCGGGCAATGTCCGTCACGTTAATGCGCGGTGCGCAGTGTGCATTGTTCGCGGCAATGTCCAATGTGATGCTATAGCCTTTGAGTGGGTATACCGGTAGGCGCACGCCCACCGTGTGGGCCAGCGCCACACTGTCGCTGCCCATGGCCAGCACAAACTGGTCAGCCTCTAGCGCGCCCGCGCTGGTGTGCACGGCCACCGCGCGGCCTTGTCGCATTTCTATCGATTTCACTGGGCGGTTCACCACAAAGGTAACGCCCTTGGCACGCAAGATGCGCTCTAGCGCTATGCACAGCTTCATGCAATCTACCGCGCATTCGGACGGTGTGTGAATGGCACCGGCTATATGCGCTTGGTAGTCGGCCAGCGCGGGCTCCAAATCGCAGCAGGCTTGGGCGCTGATGGCACTTTGCTGGCTGCCCAATGCACTTTGCAACTGGACTTGGGCTTGAGCTGCGGCAAAGCTTTGTGCTGTGGGGTATAGCACCAGTTTGCCCGTGCTGGAGTAGTCGCACTCTGGACCTTCAGCAGCCATCATGCGCTCAAACCCTTGGCGGCTGGTGGCGGCCAGCGCGAGCAAGCTGGCGGTAGTACGCGCAGAGGTTTGTGCATTGCACGCCAACATAAATTCCATGCCCCAGCGCCATTGCTGCACATCCCACTGCGGGCGCACCTTGAGCGGAGAGTCAGGCGAGAGCAGTAGCTTGGGCAGCTGCAGCCAAATAGACGGGTCTGCCAAGGGCTGCACATAGCTGTAGCTCAGCTGCGCACCATTGCCACCACTGGCACCTGCAGCCACACCGGCGCGGTCTACTACCGTAACCTGCAAACCTTGGCGCTGGAGTTCATACGCGGTGGCCAAGCCCACAATGCCAGCCCCCAAAACACATACATGCATGAAATTCCCCTTTCGTTAAGTGCACTGTATGAAGACTTCGGTCTCTTGAATAATGCCAATGCCCCGTATGGCTATGACCAAAAGTTATGCGCGCAAAAGCCATAACTTCCCGTTATTCGCGTCATGTATTTGTGATGGCTTGCTGGCCTGCAATCGTCTTACGATGCGCACTTGAGACACTACGAGGACGCTCCATGATTTACACCTACACCGATGCACAAGTGGGCCAAGCCATCAGCTGGCGAGATGTTTTGCAGGACTTGCCTTATGCCTTTGAGGCTTTGCGCACAGGCGACGCCGCCATACAAGCGCGCCAGCGCATTGACTGCGGCAGCTACAAACTCAGCGGCATGGGGGCGGTATGGGAGAGCCGCAAAGTAGCCGCCTACAAAACCTACACCAGTGTGCAAGGGCAGTTCAACTTTTTACTCAACTTGTTTGACTTGGCCACGGGCGAGCACCACGTCATGCCTGCAGGCGAGATCACCCGCGCCAGAACGGCCGCTATGACCACTTGGGTCGCTCGTGAAACAGTGAATCCTGGCGCTAAGAAGTTGGCCCTGTTTGGCTTGGGAATTCAAGGAAGAACCCACTTGGAAGCCTTGCAAGCCACCTTGAATTTTCAAGAAATTGCGGTGGTGGATACCGCCGATGTGGCCAGCAGCTGTGCGCTACTGGCGGCACAACTGGGCGTGGAGGTTTACCAAACTTCGCCCCAGGTAGCGGTCACTGGCGCAGATTTGGTGGTGACCATTACGCGTTCGAAAGAGCCCGTGTTTGACGGGGCATGGCTCAAAGGCGGTGCCTGTGTGTGTGCCGTGGGTACGAGCTTGCCCAACGGCAGCGAAATAGACGCCACCACGCGCCTGCGCAGCAACCGCGTCATCGTGGAGTGGAAGCCCCAAAGTTTGGTAGAGGCGGGCGAGATTGTGCAAGGGCTGGCCGACCAGAGCCTCGACATGGAACGCATTGCCGATTTGGCGCAGATGCTGGCTTCTAAGACGCCTTGGCGCAGCGCGGCCAAAGATGTGATGCTGTTTAAGGCCGTGGGCGTGGGGCTTAGTGACTTGGTGGCGGCACGCCTGGCAGTACAGCGTCTGCACCATCCGCAGAAAAATAGTACGACAAGCGCTGCTGTGGGTTAAGCCACTCCAGAACGTCTGGCGGTAAGGTAGTGGGGCGAATGGCTTCCACTATTTTGAGCTCAGGTACGGTCTCTAGCTCCAAGGTAGGCGCGTCGTCCTTCGGGCTGTCGGGGTTGTAGATGAGGACCCGGGGCTGTAAGCTGTGAATACCCGGCGAAATCACCAAGGCCAGTGCGCCATTGCTCAGCTGCACCACCGTGCCGGGTGGGTACACCCCCAAGAGTTTGATAAGAATGGCCAGCACGCTGGGGTCAAACTTGTCGGCCTCTCGGCTGTACATGGTGGCTAGGGCCTCGGCAGGCATCAGCCGCTCCCGCGCGGGCGACTCGGGGGAGCATAGGCGGTCATAGCGGTCCACTACCGACAAAATGCGCGCACCCAGCCCCATGTTCTTTTTGCCAGCCGGCCAGCCTGAGCCATCGATGTGCTCGTGGTGGTCGGCAATGATCTCCAAGGCCCTGCGGCTAAACACCCCCGTCTTGGAAGCAAACTGCACGCTGAACGAAACATGCTGGCGGTAAAACTCTTCTTCGTGCCGTTTGCGCTTGGCGCTTTTGAGTATGTGCCGAGGTATTTCAGACTTGCCCGTATCGTGGGCCAGCGCGGCCAGCGCCAGGTCTGACAATTCGTGACCCGTCAGCCCCGCGCGTTGGCCCACCAGCACGCACAGCGTCATGGTGTTGAGCGCATGAAAGTGGGGGCCTTGCTCATCCTTGTCGCCCAAGAGGTGCAGCAAGATGTCTTGCCCAGCGGTCACGGTGGAGGCGGTTTCGCTAGAAAGCTGGGCTAGTTGTTGGCCTGCGGCCTTGGGGGAGTGGGCCAAGCTCACCAAGGCACCACGCACCGCGCTGGCGGCCTTGCCCCAAGCCTGCTCGGCCCGCGCGGCCATGTGTTTTTGCTGTTGAAGCCGGTCTTTTTTTGCTTGCTCTAGCTGCTGCAACTCATTTCTGAGAGCCGCGTTTTCTGCTTGAAGCGCTTCATTAAGGGCAGGTTCGGAGTGTGATTTGAGCTTGAGAGGCCCGGGTGTAGCAGTGCTTTTGTCCGGGTGGTAATATAGGCGGCCCTGGGTGTCGAGCGCCTGCACAATGGCAATCTCTTTGGCCGTCTCCAGCATGAACCGGTTGGAGAGAAACGGGTGCTCCAACCAGGGCATATCTACCCAGATATACAAACCCACCACCAGTTGTGATGCGTGAATTGGAACTGATGTGTTAGGTTTTTTCCACATGGTTAGCCGCTAGGCTAACACGGTTTACTGGCCGCCAAACCGAATCCGTTCTCTGGGCTCTAGTCCTTTGGGCAGGTAGCCCTTAAACATCCTGGTGATGGGCAAGAGCAAGCTCTCTGCGGTGGTGTCGTCATAGGCGGTGTGCAGTTCGGCCAACACGGCCGAGCGCAGGTACCACAGTGCCTCAATGTTTTGGGCGTTGTAAATCTTGTTGGCCACCGACTGGGCTACCTTGCGGTTACCACACGCGTCCAGCAAAGGCAGCATGGCTTGGCGGATCTCTTCACAGCGCCGGTCCATTTCTGCCTCAGAGGGTTTTTCACCCTTGCCGAGCAAGCCCATCAAACTGGTTGCAATGGTGGAGATTGTGGAGCTCATTGCTGGATTTTAGACCTTCACTTTAAAACGCCCTGAAATTAATGTAACTGCTTGTTAAGCAGCCACTATGCGACATGCTCTAGCCCGCTTACATGTTGCACAGGATGATAGCCACAATGCCATTCGCAAGCAATGCAGGGGGGCTCAAAAACCGCGTTTTTGAAGTTCGCTTTGCAGGGCGGTGTAGGCAGCCTTGGGGGTTGCATTGTTGTTTTTGATGCCCAATGAGCGGATGTATTCAATAAAAGCCTCGTTACCCGTGAGCCCACGGGCCATGGCCACACCCTCCGCATCCAGTCGCGTCTTGTCCACCATGCGCAGCACCGCTAGGCTGGGTATGCGGCTGGCGTGGGTGTCCCAAGCCTTGAACACTTCGCGGAAAAACTCTGCCTGCAAGGCTGCCGAGCCCGACGTGGCAGCAGCCGAACTACAGCCTATTTCTTCTATGTGGATGGGTTTGGCCGTGTAGTTCACCAA
>JBIIYT010000172.1:0-5731 GCA_044346675.1 Rhodoferax sp.
TATCGGCCTGTCTGGGTGTGGAAACACCCAGTCAGTCAAAGGCAGATAGATTCAAAGGCGGGACGAAAACTAGCGTTTTTATCCCCAGCAAGGTGCTGAAATTGCGGGCAACTGAAGCGTCGCAAAGGGTTCCATTGTCGCACAGGGAGCACTCCATTGTCAAAGTTCCCGGTAAGTTGAATGAATACTTGGGGTCAGGCATACTTTTTCGAGTAACAAAATGTCAATTTCTCCGCTCGGAGCCTGCGCAAGAGTGAGAATGTAAGCACGATGAAAAAATACATTTTGCGTCGCCTCGGCGTTGCGCATGACCCGGGCAGTGCAAAGCCCACTTTGCAGGGCTGTCTTGAGGCTGTGCTTGAGCAAAGTGATACGCTCATGAACGATATTTTGGATGGCTTGCGTCTTGCGGCTACGCCAAGCAAAACCGATATCACATACCCTCAAAAATCTACAGGCGCTGCTGCGGCTCAAGAAAGCTTGCACAAGCAGCGCGATGAAGTGAAACGCACTTTTTGCTGCCGCATTGCGCTCTGCAGTGTATGGCGGCGAAACCCAGCGTGTGAGCACGGAGCCACTGGTTCGATTTGACGACTTTCAGTTCTTGGAAGAAGAGCAGATTGATGCCAACATTGAATTGGCATTGACGCAACAAGATGTGATGCAGGCGGTAGATAGTGTCTTGCCCATGCTCAATGCATTTGTGAGTAGTTTGCTGGGTTTTGTGACGGTGAACGCCCACGCCAACCCGCTCAAGCCCGAGTCGTTTGTGTATGCGCTGCGAGAAACCTTGGCAGAGCATCTTCCTGACGAGGAGTTGCGCGGTGCAGTAATTGCCTTGGCCGCAGGCTTGTTGGGGAAAAACTTACGCAGTTTGTACAAAGAAATCGTGGAATGGTTGCGCTCGCAAGGCATTGAGCCTGCTGGTGCCCTCAACGTGTCCGACGGCAAACGAGCCAATCCCACCGAAAACGCAGTTACCCGCACCTTGTTAACGTTGGATAAGTTGCGCAAGCTTTTATCGGGCGAATTGGAGCAGGCAAGCCCAAGTGCGGTATTGGGTGAGTTCACTCACACCGTTCCAGCCTCTTATGTGGCTTTGGATGACATGAAGCTGGTCGAGCCCATGATGAAACGCTTAGCGCAAAGGGCGAGTCAATCGGCTGCCACTAAGGTGGCCGGGTCGTTAAGCGCAAGCGATCACAAAGGTATCGCGCGCGAGCAGACTCAGCGAAAAGACCTTGGGCGCCAGTTAGGCGAGGAGGTTCTGCGGCTGATGCTTGAAAACCTCATGCAAGACCGTCGCTTGTTGCCCGCAGTGCGACAGAGTTTGCTTGCCATGGAGCCCATACTGCTCAAGTTGTCCCGCTCCGATACGCGTTTTTTTAGCGAGCGCCAGCATCCAGCACGCCAATTCTTGGACAAGATCACCCATCGTAGTTTGGCCTTTGCGTCACAAGAAGAGGCAGGCTTTCTTGCCTTTCGCGCGGTTTTTGACCAGTGTGTGCAGGAGCTGTCCGCTAGTGAGTGTGATGCCACAGCGTTTGCCAAAGTGTTGGAAGCATTAGAGACTAACTGGGCTACGGCAGAGCACGAGCAACGCCAAAGAGCAGAAGAGGTCGCGCGCGGGCTATTGCATGCTGAACAGCGCAACCTTTTGGCGCAGCGTCTCACAGAAGACTTTTGCACCCGTATGGAAAACAAGGCTATCCCGGATATGGTGGCCACCTTCTTGCGCGGTCCTTGGGCCCAGGTGGTTGCAGAGTCACAGCTCCAGTGTGTGGACGGTACGCTGGACGCAGATGGCTATTTGGCTTTGGTAGACGATTTGATTTGGAGTGTGCGCCTGCGCTTGGCGCGGCGCAACCGGGCGCGACTGGTGCAAATGGTGCCTGGCATGTTGGTCAAAATGCGCAGGGGTTTAGACCTTATTTCGTATCCTCCAGAACGTAGCGCCGTGTTTTTTGACGAGTTGATCACTTTTCACGAAAAAGCGTTTGAAACCACGCGTCCAAGCGGTTCGGTCGAAGACGCTGCATCGGCAGCTGCTCAGGAGACCGCTTTGCGCACAGTGGCCTTGCCCCCTGATGAGTTCTGGATGGCGCATGACGAGGCTAAGGATTCTGGCTATTTGACAGGAGACTTTGCGGAGTTACCAGCAGAGGTGCAAAGCCCCGACGCAGCACAACCCGTTGATATGGAGCTCTGGTCGGTGGATAAGCTCCATACCGGCGCTTGGGTAGATCTGGCCTTTGGAGGCCAATGGGTGCGTGCCCAGCTGACGTGGGCCAGCCCGCATAAAACCTTGTTTATGTTTGTCTCTGGCGGGGGCTTGGCGCACTCTATGTCACGGCGAACCATGGATCGACTGAGGGGGTTTGGTCTCATTCGGCTGGTCTCGGATGGCCGCATTATGGATAACGCCCTGGATGCGGTGGCCCAAGCCGCTTTACAAAACGACCTCTCAAAAACACAAGGTCTGGGGTAATTCTCTGCTGAGGCTCATGCGGTGTGATGCGGGGGGCCGATAATGTCGGTTTTACCCTTTCGAAATTATCAAACCCAATGGCTCAATACGTATTCACCATGAACCGGGTCGGCAAGATCGTGCCGCCCAAACGCCATATTCTCAAAGACATCTCCTTGAGCTTTTTCCCCGGCGCCAAGATCGGCGTGCTGGGAACCAACGGCTCGGGCAAGTCCACCCTGCTCAAAATCATGGCGGGCTTGGACAAGGAAATTGAAGGCGAAGCCCATCCCATGGCGGGCCTCAATATCGGCTACCTGCCCCAAGAGCCTCAGCTAGACCCCACCCAAACGGTGCGCGAGAGTGTGGAGTCGGGCATGGGTAAAGTGTTCGCTGCCAAAGCGCGGCTGGAAGAAGTCTATGCCGCTTACGGTGCCGAAGATGCTGACTTTGATGCGCTCGCTGCCGAGCAGGCCGAACTAGAAGCCATTATTGCCACCGGCGGCACCGACTCCGAGCACCAGCTAGAGATCGCCGCAGATGCCTTGCGCCTGCCCCCATGGGATGCCAACATTGGCGTGCTCTCTGGCGGTGAAAAACGCCGCGTGGCGCTGTGCCGCTTGCTGCTGTCTAAGCCCGACATGTTGCTGCTCGATGAGCCGACCAACCACTTAGATGCCGAGTCTGTAGATTGGCTGGAGCAGTTTTTACAGCGCTACTCGGGCACCGTGGTGGCTATTACCCATGACCGCTACTTCTTGGACAACGCCGCCGAGTGGATTTTGGAGTTGGACCGTGGCTCCGGTATTCCCTACAAAGGCAACTACAGCGACTGGCTTACCCAAAAGCAAGCGCGTTTAGAGGCCGAGCAAAAGGGCGAAGAAGCCCGTGCCAAGGCCTTGAAGAAGGAACTGGAGTGGTCTCGCCAAAACCCCAAAGCCCGCCAAGCCAAAAGCAAGGCCCGCCTGGCCCGCTTCGAGGAACTGAGCGATTTTGAATACCAAAAGCGCAATGAGACCAACGAGATTTTTATTCCGGTGGCAGACCGACTGGGCCAAGAAGTCATTGAGTTTGTCAACGTGACCAAGTCTTTTGGCGACCGGGTGCTGATTGATAACCTGAGCTTCAAAGTGCCACCAGGCGCCATTGTCGGCATTATTGGGCCGAACGGCGCAGGTAAATCTACCTTGTTCAAGATGATTGCGGGACGGGAGAAACCAGATTCTGGCGAGGTGAAAATTGGCTCCACCGTCAAAATGGCCTTCGTAGACCAAAACCGTGATGACCTTGCCAACGACAAAACCGTGTGGGAAGACGTATCAGGCGGCCTCGATATTTTGAATGTGGGCAAATTCCAAATGGCCAGTCGCGCCTATTGCGGCCGCTTTAACTTTAATGGTGCCGACCAGCAAAAGCGGGTAGGTACGCTGTCTGGCGGCGAACGCGGGCGCTTGCACTTGGCGAAGACGCTGATTGCGGGTGGCAACGTGCTCATGCTCGATGAGCCCTCCAACGATCTGGACGTGGAGACCCTTCGCGCCCTGGAGGACGCCTTGCTGGAGTTCGCCGGAACCCTTATGGTCATTAGCCATGACCGCTGGTTCTTGGACCGCATTGCCACCCACATTTTGGCCTGCGAGGGTGATAGCCAGTGGACCTTCTTTGACGGTAATTACCAAGAGTACGAAGCGGACAAGAAGAAACGTTTGGGTGAAGAGGGTGCCAAACCGAAGAGAATGCGGTACAAAGCACTTAAATAAGCATTTGAGGCATCCCCATGCAAGCTCCTGATATGACCCCATCGCCGCGCTACGAGGCCTTGTACCGGGCTACGGTGCAAGAGGCGGCTAAGCGTGGGGCTGGAATCATGGCTAGGCTAATTGCGTTAGGGCGAAGCACTTTGCAAGCGCGTGCTGGAAATTTACGTGATACCCGCTTGCGGGATGTGTTGGCGGATGCATACATGCGTGACATGAGTGCGCGTGATGCATTGGCAGAGGCTTCGCAGTTACTTATGAAGCATGAGCGAGACCTGTGTGAACGCTATCCCAAAGCTCTGCTGGCAGCTTTTGAAAATCCGCAAGCGGTGCGAAAAGCAGTTGATTCATCGGCTACGGTGATTCATTTTGACGAACTCGAGTTGATGGACGAAGGCCAAGTGCAAGCCAGTGTCACCATGGCTAAAGCACAACATGATGTTATGTTGACCGCAGACGCTAGCTTGGCCGAGTTCAACACATTTTTGTGCAGCTCCTTAGGCCTGAGTGTAGTCAAGCCCGAACGTAACCCAATGCGCCCTGAAGTGTATTTGGCCACCTTGAAAGAAGTGATCGAAAACACGCCAGTTAAGCAATTTCATCGCACTGAGTGGTTCACTGTGATGAATGTCGAATTGGGTAAGGAGCTCAGCAAGCTGTATGACGCGCTTTCCGCCAATTTGCGGGAAAAAAATGTGGTACCTGCTGGATTTGCGGTAGTGCTGACACCAGGTGCCGCCGTTGGGGGGGGCGGTAGATTGGCTGGTGAAGCGGGCCATCGCTCACCCCCGGAGGGGGGGCAGTCGCCATTCCCGCCGCACCGATCGCCGGGTGCCGCTGATCCGGCTGGTTCGCATTCTTCAGGGGCGCAAGCACTGTCCCCGGTCGGGGAAGATGCTCTACTCACCCTAGACAAGTTGCGTAGCCTCCTGTCGGGCGAGCTAGATCTGCAACTAGGTAGTAATCATGTGCGGGACTTTGCCCAGCAATTTGACCGTCAGTTTGAATCTGCTCCGGTACATATTGACAATGTAGTCTCTGAGTTTGAGGTTACGGTGCCTGCCGCATTTGAGGCCCTTACCGAAATGAATCAGGCAAGCCAGGTAGTCAGTCGCCTTGAACAACGGAGTGCTGGGATGCCAGCGCAGCCTGGCGGCGACCAGTCTGTGGGTGGACTGCGTGATTTCTTGCGCCGAAGCGCCACTGGGGCGGCCCAAGCATTGAGTTTGGAAGTGGTAACGCTGATGGTCGAGAACATTGTGCGAGATCCACAATTGCTTGAACCGGTGCGTGAGTTGATTCGAGATTTAGAGTCTCCTTTGTTGTTGTTGGCATTGGTAGACCCCCGTTTTTTTACTGACAAACAGCACCCTGCGCGACAGTTGCTGCAAGAAATTGCGCACCGTAGCATGGCTTTTGAGTCTGAGCATAGTAGCGGTTTTGCAGACTTCGTAGTCGAGGTAAAAAAGAGCATTGCACCCCTGCAGCAAGCCACGATTGATAATGC
>JBIIYT010000173.1:0-5725 GCA_044346675.1 Rhodoferax sp.
ATGCTGTACTGGGTGGACATTGCGGGCAAGCAGATTTTGCGCACCAATGCGTTTGGCAACGCTGTGCAAACCTGGGCCATGCCCTCAGAGCCCGGCTGTTTTGCGCCGGCTAAAAGTGGCGGTTTGGTGATTGCCCTGCGCCACGGCATATTTCGGGCGCGGCAGTGGGGTGACACGCTGCAGCCTATTGCCACGCTGGACTACGACCCCGCCACCACCCGCGCCAACGATGGCAAGTGCGACGCGCAAGGCCGCTTTTGGGTGGGCACGGTGGACGAGACCAAAGCCCACCGTAACGCCGCGCTGTACGCCATAGACTGCCGCGCCAGCGGCTCGGTGATAGTGCGACAAATGGCGGGCAATGCGCTCACCGCCAACGGCCTGGCTTGGAGCCCCGACGGCAGCACCGTGTACTGGGCCGACACCCCCCGCCATGTGGTGCACGCGTGGGACTATGAGCCGCACGGCAACAGCATGACGGCGCACCGCACCTTCTTGCAATTCTCTGCCAAGCCCGATGGTTGGAGCTTTGACAACGCCCGCTACCAAGGCCGCCCCGATGGCGCGGCAGTAGACGCACTGGGCAACTACTACTGCGCCATGTACGAGGGGCGCTTGCTGTGCAAGTTTTCTGCTGACGGCACCTTGCTGGCCGAGATGCCCACGCCCGCCCAGTGCCCCACCATGCCCTGCTTTGGTGGGGAAGATTTGAAAACCCTGTACCTCACCAGCGCGCGCCATGGCCGCAGTGACGCAGAGCTGCAGGCTTACCCCAGCAGCGGCTGCGTGTTTTACCGGCAGGTAGAGGTGCCGGGCTTGCCGGTGAACTTCTTTGTGGACTAAATTTTTGCACCCCAGGGCTTAAAAAAATTCACACCATCTGCGGTGCCGCCCGCGTACCATTCACCGCACTGGCCACTCGCGCCGGATGATGGAATAACCGCTTGTATGGATACCGCACTTCTTCACCTTACCGACCGCATACGCGCAGCACTGGCCGACGGCAAGCCGCTGCGCCTGCGAGGTCACGGTTCTAAAGATTTTTATGGCCACAGCCTGCAGGACGAGGTGCTAGACACCACGGGTCTGAGTGGCATTGTGAGCTACGAGCCCAGTGAACTGGTGGTGACCGTGCGCGCCGGCACGCCCTTGGCCGAGCTAGAGCAGGTGCTGGCCGAGCGCGGGCAATGCCTGCCTTTTGAGCCGCCGCACTTCGGCTGGTCGGCCGCTTCACAAGCAGGTAGCGGCACCGTGGGCGGCATGGTAGCCAGCGGCCTGGCAGGCCCTGCGCGCGCCAGCGTGGGCGGTGTGCGCGACTACGTGCTGGGGCTGCAACTGGTCAATGGCCGCGCCGAACACTTGGTGTTTGGCGGGCAGGTGATGAAAAACGTAGCTGGGTACGATGTGTCGCGCCTCATGGTGGGAGCCATGGGCACGCTGGGCTTAATCACCGAGGTGTCACTCAAGGTCATGCCCGTTGCCCCGGCCGAGGCCACGCTGGTGTTTGCGCTGGGCCAGCATGATGCCTTAGAGCAGCTGCACCGCTGGGGCGGCCAGCCCTTGCCGCTCAACGCCAGTTGCTGGGTGCGGGACGATTCTGAGCCTGCATTGGGCGCGCGGGAGTTGCTGTTTGTGCGCCTGCGCGGTGCGGTGGCTGCGGTAGAGGCGGCCTGTCGCAACATGCTGGCAGAGGTGCCAGGCCAGCGCATGGATGGCGCCCTAGCGCAGGCCGACTGGGTGCGCTGCCGCAACCAGCAACTGCCGTTTTTCAAGCGCCCATTGGATAGCAGTTACGCGCTGTGGCGCATCAGCGTGCCACAAACTGCGCCGGTGCTGGACTTGGCCTGGCCCCAGTTGGTAGAGTGGCACGGGGCCTTGCGCTGGCTGTGGGCTCCCGTGCAGGCGGAGGCCCAAGTGCAAGTGGCAGCACAGCAAGCAGGCGGAAGCGCTTCCATTTTTGTAGCTGCTCGCGCTGATGAAATAAGCGCAAAAGCCACAACTACTGCAAAAAATACAGCGCAGGCAGCCATCAGCCAGCGCCTGAAGGAAAGCTTCGACCCGCAAGGCATCTTCAACCCCGCTCGCATGCTTGCGCAACAGTAAGACCCCACTGAATTTCAGACATGCAAACCACGCTAGCCCCCGAATACCAAAACACCCCCGACGGCCAGGCCGCCGAGGCCATATTGCGCAAGTGCGTGCACTGCGGCTTTTGCACCGCCACTTGCCCCACCTACCAAATCTTGGGCGACGAACTCGATGGCCCGCGCGGCCGCATCTACCTGATGAAGCAGGTGCTAGAGGGCGAAACCCCCACCCGCAAAACCCAGATGCATCTGGACCGGTGCCTGACCTGCCGCAACTGCGAAACCACCTGCCCCAGCGGTGTGGACTATGGCCACCTGGTAGACATTGGCCGCAAGCTGGTAGACGCCAAAGTGCCGCGCCCAACGCCAGAGCGTGCGCTGCGCTGGGCGCTGAAAGAGGGTTTGCCATCCCCCCTGTTTGGCCCCGCCATGAAGCTGGGGCAACTGCTGCGCCCGCTGATGCCCGCCGCGCTGAAGAACAAGGTGCCCGTCAAACAAGACGCGGGCATCTGGCCCGCGCGTAGCCACCCGCGCCAAATGCTCATGCTGGCGGGCTGCGTGCAGCCGTCCATGAGCCCCAACATCAACACTGCCACCGCCCGCGTGCTGGACGCGGCGGGTATTCAGGTGGTGCTGGCACCCAAAGCCGGGTGCTGTGGTGCGGTGAAGTTTCACCTGAACGACCAAGACGGCGGACGCGCGCAAATGCGTGCCAATATTGATGCGTGGTGGCCCTACATCGCGCCTGAAAGTGGTACGGGCGTCGAGGCGATTGTGATGAACGCCTCGGGCTGCGGCGTCACCGTTAAAGAATACGGCCACATCTTGCAAGACGACCCGCTCTACGCGGCCAAGGCCGCACGGGTGAGCGAACTCACCCAAGACCTGAGTGAACTATTGCCTTCACTGGTGGATGCACTGCGCCCCAAACTGGAAGCCAAGGTCAACCCCAACTCCGGTGGCAGTGCCCAGCCGGGCTTGGTGTTTCACCCGCCGTGCACTTTGCAGCATGGCCAAAAGCTCAAAGGGGGGGTGGAGACCCATATGGCAGCACTGGGTTTTTCGGTGCGTATCGCCGCTAACGAGTCGCATCTGTGTTGTGGTTCGGCCGGTACTTACTCGGTGCTCAATCCCACGCTGTCCTACCAGCTGCGTGACCGCAAGCTGGGCAATCTACAGCCACAAGCGCATGAAGTGATCATCAGCGCCAACATTGGCTGCATCACCCACTTGCAAAGCGGCACCGATGTGCCCGTGCGGCATTGGGTAGAGGTGCTAGACGCCGCCTTGCACGCGACCCAAGGCTAGGGTTTTGCTACGTTTGGCTGCAAAAGGATCGACAGCGTGCTAGCCAAAAGAATACAAGCCCCTCCGGCTAGCAACTGAGGCGTAACTTCTCCTGCGCCCAGCGCCACGGCGGAAACGCTGGCGAAAATGACCTCCGTGAGCATGATGATGGAGGTGGTGCTGGCGCTTAAACGTGCCGCGCCGTACTGCAACCCTAGGTTGCCCAGCAAGAACATGATGCTCAGTGCCCCAACCCATACCAGCCAGTGCGCTGCCAGCCCAGGCAAGGGGCCCACCACGCCCCATTGCATCCCCACCATGGCCGCCGTAGCGGCCATCACGGTGCCGCCACTGAACATCGCCAACACGCAGGCACTGGGTGGTGCGTCTTTGAGTTTGCGCAGCAAAATATTGGTCAAAGCAAAGCACAAGCCTGCGAGCAGTGCCAACCAGTCGGCCAAGGTGTGCTGCCAAGGCCAAGAAGCCTCTGGAGTTTTGAGAATAATCACCACCCCGAGCAAGGCCAATGCCATGCGCCATAGCGACCCTGCGCTGGGTCTTTCCCCCAAAAGAGGCCATGCCAGCAGCACGACCCATGCTGGCATCAGGTAAAAAAGCAGCACGACACGCACCACGTCACCGACGGTGACGGCCCAGTTAAATCCAATATTGGTCAGGCCCGCTGCCAGCGCCAAAGCCCATAGCAGAGGTGTGTGAAGAAAGCTGCGCCATCGCGAGGGCTGCATGAGCAATAAGCCGACCAAGACCGTCACATAAATCAGTGCTGTAGCCCACAAGGGATGTACCCCATGCCCTTGTAGCGCACGAAACGGCCACCAAGACACCCCCCAAGCAAATGCATTGGCTAATAGAGCCAATGCCGCAAGCTGCTTAGCCATGCAGCTTATCGCTGCGGGTAATCTCCAGAAGGCGTTCGACCTCGACCCCGTGCTCGCGGCAGTTGCGTGCATGCCAGCGCTTAATCAGCCACATATTGCCCGCTACCACCAAGCCGAAAATAGTGATGGCACCAAAGGCGGAGAGGCCCATGCCAGTAGAAAAGCTGTAAAGCCCGCCCAGCACCAAGATGCAAGCTTGCTCGTTAAAGTTTTGTACCGCAATCGAGCGTCCTGCCCCCATCAAGTTGTGCCCCCGGTGTTGGAGCAGCGCGTTCATGGGCACCACCAAAAATCCACCCATGCCACCGAGCAACACCAAAAATGGCGCGGCAACCCATACGTTGTCGATGAAGTTGAGCAACAAAATGAGCAAACCCATGCCAATCCCTAAGGGAATGACCAAAGTGGCTTGGTCCAAGCGCATGCGCATAGAAGCGGCTAAAGCGCCTACCGCAGTGCCTACAGCTACCACGCCTACCAATGCAGAGGCTTGGGTAACGCCGTAGCCTAGCGCCGCAGATGCCCAAGCCAAAACAATGTAACGTAGATTGCCGCTGACCCCCCAAAACAAGGTGGTGGTGCTCAGCGATATTTGCCCCAGCTTGTCACGCCACAGTAGGGTGTTGCAGTGCCAAAAATCCGGTAGCAAGGTCAGCACCTTGTGCGGCATGGGCCGCATGGCTACACCGGTCAGTGGTATGCGGGTGTTGAACAGCGCGGCCAAGAGGTAAACGAAAATCAGCACACTGATAGCGGCCTCAGGGGCGCTATCAATACCGGTTGAAACCAATGGAACGTCGATGGCGAGCAGTTTCAAGGCGATGGCATCACCCACCAATTGCCCGCCCAACAATACACCCAAGATGATCGAGGCGATCGTGAGCCCCTCAATCCAGCCATTGGCTTTGACTAATTGGGAGGCGGGTAGCAGCTCCGTCAAAATGCCGTACTTGGCAGGAGAGTACGCGGCAGCACCTAAACCCACAATGGCGTACGACAGGAGCGGATGGGAGCCAAACAGCATCATCAAGCAGCCAACAATTTTGATGGCGTTGCTCACCAGCATCACCTGGCCTTTGGGGTAGGCATCGGCAAAAGCGCCCACAAAAGGCGCCAACACCACATAAAACAAGGCAAACATGGGAACCAAAGCAGCCTGCTGCCACTCTGGGGAGTCACTGGTGCGTAACAATTGCACAGCGCAGACAAATAGCGCGTTGTCTGCCAGCGAGCTGAAAAACTGCGCCGACATAATAGTGAAAAAGCCGCGTTTCATCTGATCGAGTAGCGCGCCGTGGTCTAAGCCATGCGCTGGTTATATTGTGGTGTCTCCAAACGTCTCGCCGTTATAGCACGGCGGGCAATGCCAAAATGTGAAAATCAAACCATGCCCCGCCCGATAAAAGCCACTGTCCACCCCCAAGCCCTGCAGCACAACTTGTCTTGTATGCG